>JAGXBI010000043.1 GCA_018971155.1 Burkholderiales bacterium | reverse complement strand
ACCTGCCTGAGCCTCGGGTTTCATCATGCAGCCTGTCAAATTGAAGCGCTGGAGAAATGCCCGATCCATGGGGATACGCTACGCTCAAACTGTCCTCAGTGTGGCGCTCGCACGCCACGATATGCACTGACACATGCAACTTTTGATGCGCCGTTCAGTTGCCCGTCATGCGGTCATTGGTACGGCGCCGCCTGGGGCCCAACATCAACGGGAAACGCATTATCCGACATTGTTGTTGCAGAGACTGAATATGCGTCGTTGACACGCTGGCTAACGGAGCTCGCCACGCTAAGCCTCACGTGGCCAAATCAATCCAATTGGTCTTGTTCATTCTCGGACGTTGAGCGAGAGCGAAGGATATCGGTATTTCACGCGCTCAATCACATCCGCGGGTCACGGACGCCCGCATCGCTTCTAGCGCCCTCAAGACAAATCGCCGTCATTGGCAGCTTGCGGTCTTCTGGCCCCTTGACCTTCAGCCAGATCAACGTCCGCGAAAAACACATGGTGTCGTTGTTTCGTGCCTTTCGCCGCTGGCTGTGGAACTCGCTCGGGCTCGGTGGCGATGCATCAAATCGGAGCTACGTCACGCGATGGCTCGAACAACATGAAGATGGCGCAATGCTCGTCTCGCCTCCTGATGAGCCGCCTGAGCTCAGCGCCTATATTCTGTGGCGACAGCGATTCGAAAGAGCACGTGACGTACGCGCGCCTAAGCCGCTGACGTCGTTGCGCAGTCGAATGGCTTCATGGCCGGTCGACGTTATCGTGACGATGGAAACATGGGTCGCATACTGTGCAATGAGCTTTCTGGCTGACTACGCCGTGTGCGTGCATTGGCAAAGCCAGATCAAAACACTGGATTCGCCAGGCCCCCGCAACCCTCGATGGATGGAGCTGCTCAATGAATTTCGCCCGAAACTCAATTCGGCAAATCCGCCGTGGCCGCGTCACTTGAACTACGCGTATGAATCGGATTCGCCCGGCATGGCGACCCAGATCTGGACCTTCGTTTGCGCGGGCGAAGGCTATGACACATGGATTCATCTAGCATCGTGGCTTGTCGCCGCGATCCCGACGGTTGCCACACGCCTATCGAGGCACTTTGAATGCACAGACCGCGAGATCAGCGCACCACCGACGAGCGTGGAGGAACGAAATACCGCGTCCACTACCAAGCTGGATCGCCCGCAACGCCTAGCGCTTTTGCATCCGGGGCCCGAACTCGATGGTCATGATGGCACATTCCGCGCGCCGGAAGGTCCGTCGATACCGTTGCAAAATGACCTGCAGGCCATCAACGCGTGGTTGGATACATTTCGGGATCATCCCGCAGCCGCCACGAGTTACAAACGCGCCCTCGAAAAAATTGTAAATTGGGCTTACGTGCAACGTGGCAAGGCCATGAGTTCGCTTGACAGCAGTGATTTTGATGCATTTGAGGCCTTCCTGCTGGAGCCCAATCCACGGGCGTTGTGGATCATGGGCAACGGCACCGATGCACAATGGGCACCATTTCGTGGCCCACTCGCGCTATCGAGCATTCGCACGACAATGGTCACAGTCCGCCTATTCTACGAATGGTTAAGCAGCATTCAGTATGCCACGAACTGTCACGAAATCCGTCCGTATCAAACCGGGCCGCTGGCCCTTGCCAACCCGCTGATCGCAGGGAGCGTAAAGCAAATTCGCAGCGAGCCTATTGGTTCCTCTGCAATGGCCTATCTCTGGCAGGCGATTAAGAATGATGGCACGCCGGAAGGGTTGCGACGTGAACTCCTGATATCGCTTTGCTTTTACGGGGCGCTAAGCCTGCCCGAAGCTCAAGCACTATCAGGCGCGGACCTCTCCATTCAGCCGCATGAAACTGTGCTCAAAGTTCGGCGCAGATTGCCCGATCGTCAGATCGTCTACGTGGTGCCGCCATTAGCCGAAATGCTGAGCCACTGGGTCGGTCTGATGGCCATCCAAACTTCGTCGGACGACTTGTGGACGGTTGAAGAAGCGCCTGCCAATCCCACGTCGGAACCCCTTCTTGGCACGGGTCTCGTGGGGATTCAACAGATCGGACGGCAGGCGTTCCGCGATGCGGCGTCATTGGCGACCGCAGTATCGGATGCTCACACAGCCGAGCAACTATTGCATGCAGGTGCCCGGCGATTGGCGAACACATTTTTGCAACAGGTCGAAGATGCTGGGGGAAACAACTGGGCACTCTTTGGCAAGCCTTACAGCATTCCATCCTCGACTTTGGCATACTTGGGACCTCGTGGCAGACTTCCCGCCGAAAGACTGCTAAAAGAACTCGCTAGAATTTCACACCTGTGGCGTTAGCCTTGCGACGGACGAGCGAGGCGTAAGGTTCGGAAATGCAGCGGGCAGGGGAGAGGGAGATAGATTCGAAACAAGTATGGGCCGGTATGCCCACATGAACATGTCACGCGGTCTTTGTGATTCGCCCGCAGACCTTCGGACGCCGATCATGCCAATTGCACCGCAAGAGCATTCCGCGACAATCGACGCCGTGCTTTTCGACGTCTACGGAACCCTCTGTAACGTCGGTCGGAGAAAGCACCCGTTCTTGAAGTTGGCGAAGCTGTCACCAGATCCGCGCGCAGCGCTTGAAATGGTGATGACGCGTCGCATGACGCTTGAGGATATGGCCAATCACGTCCATGCCGGCGCCGACATGTTGGCCTCACTCGAAAGGGACTTGCAGATCGAACTGGCGAGTATCAGGCTATTTCCCGATGCCGACAAAACCCTACGAGTCCTTGCAGCAAGGGGCGTCAAGATCGGGCTAGTGTCCAATTTGACGAGCCCGTACGCACAACCGGCACTCGATTGTTTGCCCATCACGCCCACAACCTGCATCTGGTCATTTGAATCCGGATGGCTCAAACCAGATTCTCGAATGTTCGAACGGGCATGCGACGAGCTTCGGGTTGACGTCCAGCACACCGTAATGGTGGGGGATTCGCTCGCCGGTGATTACGCAGGTGCCAATTCCGCAGGCATTCGGGCAGTTCTCATTGACCGATCTGCCTCTCGGCACCAAGGGATCACCAGCATTGGTTCGCTAGAGCTGCTACTGCGGACCATCCACGCGCCAGGGAAACAGTAGGGAAACTCCAAATACCATTGATCGACGTAACAACAGCACCTGCCTAGATGGACACAAATTTGCCACGATTCTGCGAGCCACCGTTTGCAAGACAGAAAATTGCTGCGAATCCGCAAATTGGCTGAAGTCGCACATTTGTGTCCCAAAAGCGGGTTTTGTTAACCTAATTTGTGTCCGCCGACTGCGGCAGCGGGTGAGCAATGAGCGGGAGCCGGCGCTGCGTCGAACAGTTAATTTAACATAATGTATATTATGCGCAATATCGGTCGGCCCGCAATCGGATGAAGTCATCAGCCGTTCCCGGGCCTGCGACCAGGTATCGATCTTCGTGACCGGATCTGCCGGGTCTCATCGGCGTCAAGTCCTCTTGGGGCTGTCAGGGATCCAGCCTTGCGAGCGACTTGCGCGGAACGCTCGAGTTTGTTCCAGCTGACCCCGCGACGCCACACGAAGTGCCATAGCGCTACCAGGTAAGGCGCCATCATGAAAACTGGCCAGATGCACCACTTCAACGGCACGTAAAGGATCTCGATTTTTCTCTCCTTTTCGTGCCAATAGATCAACGCCACGCCGATCCAGTCCAACGTTATGCAAGCTCCATAGAGAAGCAGCAACCGCGAAAAGATGGCGTCCCGTATGAAGAAAAACGGAAAAACAATAAATAGGAATTTCAGCGGAACCGCCAGGAAATTCTCAAATATGAACTGAGGCAATCCCAGCAGCGACATCGCATTGCACGATCTCAACTGGCCGAGATGCAATGCCGCGCATTGCATGTTCCCGTAAATCCAGCGCACCCGCTGCCGAAGCAGCGAGCGCCACGTGATGGGTGCTTCGGTGTAGGCGACCGCAAGTGGTTGATAGACTCGCCGGAACCTTGACCGAGCGAGCTCGAAAGACAGGTCGGTATCCTCTGCCCTGGTTCTCGGCGTAAAGCCACCGGCTGCGATAAGCGCGGTTTTCCTGAAGGCACTTCCGACGCCGGGTAGCGTGGTAATGGCGTCGCAACAGCTTTGGAACGTTCTCGAGGTACTCAATGTGCACGTGTATTCGAGACTTTGAAACGCACATTTGAGGCATTGGCGGTTCCCTACCTTGACGTTGCCCGCTACGGCATCCGCATGACCGAGAACGATCGGGGTCACGATCCGATGAAGGAAATCTGGTGCGACGACGGTATCGGCGTCGACCGTTACGATGCATTCGGAGCGTGCGGCACGAACGCCGGCGTTGAGCGCCCTTGCCTTGCCAACGTTCTGATGCAATGCCACCAGCCCTACGCGGCCGTGGTCTGCGGCGATCGCGCCCACAATGTCACTGGTGCGGTCGCTCGATCCGTCATCTATCACAAGGATTTCCAGCCGTGGATAGTGAGTCTTCAACAAAGAGCGGAGGGTCGCCGCCACGACTTTCTCTTCGTTAAAAGATGGCACCACGACGCAAACGCTGGGCCATTTAATGTCACGCGTTCCGGGCTCTTGCGGCGCTCGCTTACCGACGATGAGTCGTGCCCGGATGGAGGCGATCAGCGCGGAAATGCCGGCCAGTCGGGCGAAGAAGAGTGTCAGAAGCGCAAGAGCCAGAGTGCCGGACAGGTGATTTTCCATATGTGCGACAAGCTCTATCAAGCGAAGGCGATACTCTTTTTCAATCTAACCTGTTATTTAAATAATAATAGTCCTAATAAAAAATAATTAAATACGTACTACGAATAATATGAGATTCTTGATCTCTATTGATTGACCCTCTTCCATAATGATCATCAAGAAGTTTCGATGATTGCCGTGGCTGTTTGGGGGTTGGAGTGACGGTCGCCCGCAAGGATGCGAACTTCATGTTTTCGGGGCGTGCAGCAGAGTGAGCGGCGCGGCAACCCTTCTGAGTTCACCGAAGCGATGAGAGACCTGCAGAGGCGCTGGTCTCGGGTGCCCGGTGGGGAGCTTCGCGCCAACCGCTGGTTCTCAAGTGGCTGCGACCTTGGCGTTGTACAGATGGTTACAGAATTGACGCGGCAGTTGCACCGGCAACGGGCAATCCCTCTTACGATCTGAACTGCCGGCTGCCCCGGAATATCGAACAAGCGAGAATTGACCGAGCGGCGAGCCGAGTACCCTGTTAAGGAGTGGATTATGCGACGCATCGCCATTATGCTGGGAGTTGGAGCCGCGGCGTTCTGTTTGTCGGGCGCGGCATCGGCCCATGTGGATCTAGGCCTGTATTTTGGCTTGCCGGGCCCTGTCTATGAGGCGCCGCCCGTGGTTTATCAAGCACCGGTGTATGAACCACCGCCGGTCTATGCACCGGGCCCGGTGGTTTATTGGGGCGGTTACCGGCACGACGATGACTGGCACCATCGTTGGCACGATAACGGGTGGCATCGCGGCTGGCGTCACCACGACGACGATGACTGAGCCGATGTCGGATCGTTAGAATCAGCTTTAATTATTTACGATAAACAACAGATTTTTATATGGTTTTTGTATTTTTCCGATCCGGAGATAGTTGATGATAAAAGCAACATACCTTGGCGCCGCTGCGGTAGCAGTGGCGCTTGTTTTGTCGGGGTGTGCGGTACCACCGAATTATGGTTACGGCGGGCAGCCGGCCTATCAGCAGCCAGCTTATCAGCAGCCGACCTACCAGGCGCCGGCTTACCAGCCGCCGCCGAGCTATCCGCCGCCGGGTTATCAGTCGCCCGATTATCAATCGCAGGGACAAGCCAACGGCGTTTTGTACGGCCGGGTCGAATCGATTGATACCGTGCCGGCACCGAATAATGGACCGAATGTGCTCGGTACCGTAGTTGGCGGCGCCGCTGGCGGGCTGCTCGGCAACCAGATTGGCGGCGGTCGCGGCAGGACGGCGGCCACTATCGGCGGCGCGCTGATCGGGGCGCTGGCCGGCAATCAGGTCGAACAGCAAATGGGGGCCAACAATGTCCTGTACCGCATCAGGGTGCGGTTGAACGATGGGCGCATCGCGACCGTCACACAAGCCTCGCCGCCCAATAACGTGCAGATTGGCAGCCGTGTGCAGGTGGTCAACAACACCGTCGTGCCCTACTGAAATCGACTGTGCGCGCCGGCACCATCGGTGCCGGCGCCTTCTCCGGGCACTCCAGGCGCGTCCAGTCGGGCGCGCCCGCTACCCTCCCCGGCACTGCCGCTCGAATCGGAAGGGGCGCCTACTTGCCATAGACCGAGCTGACCGGCCGTAGCTGCAATCCCATGCGGACTTCATCGTAGAACCTGCCGTCGACGACCAGTACTTCCGGTTCGCGACCGTAGCTGACGAAGCCGGCCGATTCGTAGAGCTTCATGCCGCCGGCGTTGTCGGCGTTGACGCTGACATTCACATAGCAGATATCGGGATTGGATCGGGCCCGCGCGATTGCCGCCTGAAGCAGCGCCTTGCCCACGCCATGGCCGCGCGCTTGCGGCGCAACGTACATACCCCAGATAAAACCCTTGTGGGCCAGCTTGCGCATCGACTCGCGCCCGAGACCGGCCACGCCGATCAACTGACTGTTGTCGAACGCGCCGAATACCGCATGATCGCGGCCGGCTGCCAGGCGGTCCTGCACCACGGCAAGCGGAAAGTCCTTTTCTTCCTCGTAGCTCGAGCCGAACGCCGTGGGCGTCTCCTGCAGCGCCGCCAGGCGCAGAGAGCGGAAGGCTGCGGCATCTTCCGGCGTCAACTGGCGGATTTTCAAGCCACCAAGTAAAAATTGCTTAAAACTGGATAGAACCCCGTACATCTTCGATGTCATTTCCAAACCGATGGTTAGCGCGGACTGCCGGCCAAAGCATAGCCGAAGCGGTGGGGCTTTGGGGGGATTTGACGTACCGGCGCAGGCCGGTTGCGCTGCTCCCCAGGCGGCACGGCGGCGACCGCGCGGTGTTCGGCGCGGCGCCCTGCTCTGCTGCGCAGTCCGGTACGCGCCGGCACGACTCAATTCATTGAGTGTCGCGATGCGGCGCAGTTCAATGTTCCGGCGAAATCCCACCGGGCCGGCCTCGGCCTCCTTGCGTGCGCGGTCGTCGTCGCCGCGCGGCTCGCCTGGTTTCACGGGATTTTCATTGACATGCGGTAGGGTCGTGAAGCCGTGCGCGCCGCTTGTCCCGATGACGGCGCCGCGGCCCGACCAGGCGGCTCGTCCGCCGATGCCAGTTTCACTCCCTATTCGATACGATCCTATGACCGGCTCCTGCGCCCGACTCGATATACCCCGGATTTCATGCGTGATCTGCGCCTTCAACGAGGCACCGAGAATTGGTGCGGTGCTGGCCGTGGCGGCATCCCATCCGCTGCTCGCCGAAGTCATCGTCGTCGATGACGGATCGACCGACGAAACCCGCGAGGTCGTGCGCCGCTTTCCCGGGGTGCGCCTGCTGAGCCACCCGTCGAACCACGGCAAGAGCGCGGCCATGGCGACCGGCATCGCCGCCGCGCAAAGCGAATGGCTGATGCTGCTCGACGCCGACCTCAAGGGGCTCGGCCCCCAGCACATCAGCGCCCTGGCCGCGCCGGTACTGGCCGGGCGCGCCGAAGTCAGCATGAGCCTGCGGCAAAACAGCCTGCTGATTTTTCGCATCATCGGCCTCGATTTCGTCTCGGGCGAACGCGTTGTCAGAAAGGCGCTGCTGAGCGAGGCGCTCACGGAAATTCACGGCCTGCCGCGCTTTGGCATCGAGGTCTTCATGAATCGCCTGATCATCACGCGCGGCTTGCCGATCGCGGTCACGCATTGGCCGCAGGTGACGCAATCGCGCAAGACCGAAAAACTCGGCTACTGGCGCGGCCTGCGCGCCGAATGGCGGATGATCGCCGATTTGTTCAAGGCGGTCTATCCGATGGCCTTGCTCAGCCAGACTTGCCAGCTGTTCTCGCTGCGGACCGATCACGCCGAACGGGCCAGTTTCGCTGCGCGCATCCGAAAGCCACGCGACCATGCGGCGTGAGCTTGTCCCGCGACCTATTTGACGGCGCTCGCCGGCCGCTGGGTGCGGCGCCATAGCGCAAGCGCGGCGAAACCGCCGCAGCCGAGCAGCAGCGGGCAGTAGAGCGTGGCAAAGCGCCACAGGATCAGTGCGATGGCCATCACGGAGGCCGGCACCCACGGGGCAAAGGCGGCCGCCAGCCCCAGGTCGCCGCTGCCGCCGCCAGCCGGCACGCCGGTCCAAAGCGCCGCATGCAGCACCAGGCCCTGCACCACCAGCACCAACCCGAGCGGCAAGCGGTAACCGAGTTCGAGCAGGGCAAACCACAGCACACCATAGCGTAACAACCATTGCGCGGCGGTCAGCCAGAGCAGTCCGAACAGCCGCCAGCGGCGCTGCGCGAGCAGCAGCGCGACCTGCTGATGTACGTTCTGGCGAAATTCGCGCACGCGTGCGTGCCGCGATTTGAGCCACGGAATGCGGGCCGCTGCGGCATCGAGGCCGGCGCCGATCTTGTCGCGGTATCGCCAGACCAGATAGCTGGCGGCCGCCAGGCCCGCCAGCAGAACGAGCGCGACGGTTCGATCGAGCGTGGGAAATACGGCGCCCAGCGGCGCCACCGCGAAAGCCAGTCCGAGCGGAATGGCGGTGCCGAAAAACAGTAGATCCAGAGCCTGATCCGCGCCGACCGCGGCCGCGGCGCTCGCCCACGACGCGCCGGTGCGTTGCAGCAGGGCCATGTTCACGCCATAGCCGGCGGCGCCGAGCGGCGACACCAGGAAGGCGAAATCCGTGACGACGGTGATGGCAAGCGTGCGCGAGAATCCCAGACGCATGCCCAGCGCGCTTTGCAGCAGCAGTTGCTTGAACGCCTTGGCCAGCGCGCTCAAGGCAGCGCTGGCCGCGAGCACGACGAACACGCGCGCGGGCAACGCACGCAGAGCCGGCAGCATCGCATGCTCGCCCAGCAGAAACGGCACGCCGAACGACAGGCCAATGCCGGCCACGGCGAAAATGGCCGCGGCGCGGCGCACTCGCCCTCCGGCCCCGTGCGCGGCGGCCGGCAAGACGCTGGCGTGGTCGGATTCGACGGCCGCGGGACGATTCGTGGAGCGTTTTTTTGCGTTGCGAACGGCCCGGCGCATGACAGGTTCAAGTGATGGACGGCATCGCCGATGCTGATTCATCGTGCGGCCCGGCGAATCTTCGCACCGCTTGATGACAATATGATGTGGCCGCGCGCCGCCACGCGACGGTCACATCGTGACCTCGATGCCGCCCGCAAAAGCACGCCAGCCGGCGACGGCCACCCCACGCAGATCAGCTCACCGTGAATTGCCCCATCATGCCGTTGGCCTCGTGCTCGAGAATGTGGCAGTGATACATATACGGATGCGCGGCATCGGCCGGCTGGGTAAAGCGCATGCCTACCCGCACCGTCTCGCCTCGGCGCACCAGCACGGTGTCTTTCCAGCCGCGCTCCCACACCGGCGGCGGATTGCCGTCGCGCGAGAGCACCTGGAATGCGACGCCGTGGATGTGCATCGGGTGTGCCATTTCCTGATCGTTCACGAACTCCCATATTTCAACGCCACCCAGCCGAGCCCGCTGATCGATCACGCTCATGTCGAAAAACCGGTGGTTCAGCGAAAACAGCTGCTGCCCGGCGATGCCGAGGCTCATGCCGCCCGGGCCGGAGTTCGGCGGCGCGCCGCGATCCACATCGCTGCGCATGGGCTTCATGGCCTTGCTCATGCCTTGCAGCGTGATGCGCCGCACCGGTGCGCCGGTCAAGGCAAGCGCCTCGATGTCGGCCAGCACTCCGGGAACCGAAGTCGATACCCCCGTGGGGCGGGTGACGACCAGCCGCAGCAGATCGAAGGTGCGCAGGTCCCATGCATCCGAATCGTCGGAGGAGCTGCCCAGCAAATGCGCGACCTCGCCGGAGCGGCTCTGCAGTACCAGCGCCCTGCCCTGGTCTTTCGAAAGGTCGACGACGATCTCCGCTCTCTCGCCGGGGCCGAGCAGCAGCGCTCGCGTCACCGCGGGCCTGGCCAGCAGCCCCGAATCGGAAGCGATAACGTCGAACGGCCGGCGGTCGTCGAGCGCGAAGTGATATGAGCGGGCATTCGAACCGTTGAGCAGCCGCAGGCGCACATGCTGCGCGGGAACCTCGACATACGGCTGTTCGCGCCCGTTGACGAGGAATCGATCCCCCTTCATGCCCATCAGGTCGCGCATCGCCTCGCTCATGTAGATCAATTGTCCGCTGGCGGCAATGCGGCGATCCTGGACGATCACCGGGATATCGTCGACGCCCCACGTATGCGGCAAGCCAAGTTTTCGATCGATGCCGTCGTCGACCAGCAGCATGCCGGCCAGCCCGGCATAGGTCTGCGCGCCGGTGCGGTATTCCGTATGAGGGTGATACCACAGGGTCGCGCCCGGCTGGTCGAGCGCAAACCGGTAGTCGAGCATCGTGCCGGGCTGGATCAGGCTATGCGGCCCGCCGTCCATCCGCCCGGGCACGAGTGCGCCGTGCCAATGCGTGGTCAGCGATTGCGCGAGTCCGTTGGTCACCGAGATGTGAACGGGACGCCCGCGCGGGATGGCCAGAACCGGACCGAGCAACGCGCCGTTATAGCCCCAGGTGGGCGTGTTCAATCCCTCGACAAGGCGGCTGGCGCCGGCGCGCGCGGTGAGCGAATAGCGAAGCACGCCACGGTCGGCTTTTCCCATCAGCATCGGGGGAATCAGCAGTGCACGGCGAAAAGGCGCCCGCGCTGGCGCCGGTGCCGCAGCACGTTCACCAGGACCGTCCATGGGCATGTCCATGTCACCATGGCCGGATCCGCCCATTTTCATCGTCGGCATGGCGTGCCCGCCCTGGGCGCGCGCGAGACCGACAAGGGCCGGGGCCGAGAGCAACGCGGCCGAAGCGATGCGCAGCGCGCGCCGCCGGTCGGGTTGCGTCGGGGCGCCGGCCGGCTGGCCGGCGTCTTGCGCGGCGGGGTTTGGCATCACAGTGTTTTGGCGCTGTGTCGTTGGCTTCATGATCTGTTGCTTCCCTTTTTTTGACAAGGTGCATCCGGATGCCGCGCGTCTTTCCGCAAAACGTTCTTCGACAAGTGGCGGGACCATCCGTCCAAGTTGTTCGATGCGCAGTTGCCGCAGCTACGCGCATCGAATGGGCATAATCATTTTGGACCTTCCTGCGATTGGAAAGTCAAGCATCATCTGTGACTGCCGTGAGGCGGCAAGCGCTGTTGCGTGAGCATCGTCCGGCAAAGGTTGATCCAGGTCATGAAGGGCCGGCCCCGACAATGCAATAGTCCGAAACACCAGGACAGGGAACAAGCACGGGGACATCGTTCGCGCCGCACCGCAGGCCGGCGCCATTCAGGACGAGGCGGCCTCGCGCCGCGCAATCGTCGAGGAAAAACATATGACATTGGTCCAATCGTTGCCTGACAAACCGGAAGTCTTCCTGCCGCCGCAGGCGTTCTGCGCCAGCGCGGCGATTCCGGACATGGCGGCTTACCGCACCTTGATGGCCGAGGCGGAGCGCGATTACGAGGGCTTCTGGGCGCGCCTGGCGCGCGAGACGTTGAGCTGGAAAAAGCCCTTTGCCAAAGTGCTCGACGAGACTACCGCGCCGTTTTACAAGTGGTTCGAGGACGGCCAACTGAATGCCTCGTACAACAGTCTCGATCGTCACGTCGAAGCCGGCCGCGGCAACCAGGTCGCGATCATCTTCGAGGCCGACAACGGGGCGGTAACGCGCGTGACCTACCGCGATCTGCTGCTCCAGGTCTGCCGTCTGGCCAATGCGCTCAAAAAGCGCGGCATCAAAAAAGGCGACCGGGTCGTGATCTATATGCCGATGTCGATCGAGGGCATCGCGGCGATGCAGGCGTGTGCGCGCATCGGCGCCACGCATTCGGTCGTGTTCGGCGGCTTTTCCTCGAAGGCGCTGCACGAGCGGATCGTCGACGTGGGCGCGGTCGCGCTCATCACCGCCGACGAACAGGTGCGCGCAGGCAAGGTGTTGCCGCTCAAGCAAATCGCTGACGAGGCGCTGGCCATGGAAGGCTGCGACGCGGTGCACAGCGTCATTGTGTATCGGCGCACCGGCGGCAATATCCCATGGGTGGCCGGGCGCGATCTTTGGCTGCACGAATTGACCCGGGGTGAAAGCGATAGCTGCGAGCCCGAGTGGGTCAGCGCCGAACACCCGCTGTTCATTCTCTACACGTCGGGCTCGACCGGCAAGCCCAAGGGTGTGCAGCACAGTACCGGCGGTTATCTGCTGTGGACCGCGCAGACCATGAAATGGACCTTCGACTGGAAGCCCGGCGATATTTTCTGGTGCACCGCCGACATCGGTTGGGTGACCGGCCACAGTTACATCGCCTATGGGCCGCTCGTGCTGGGCGCCACCCAGGTCGTATTCGAGGGCGTGCCGACCCACCCCAACGCGGGCCGCTTCTGGGAGATGATCGCGCGCCATCGGGTCAGTGTGTTCTACACGGCCCCGACCGCGATCCGCTCACTGGTCAAGATGTCCGAGCTGGAACCGAATACGCGCCCGACCGCATACGATTTGTCGTCGCTGCGCCTGCTCGGTACGGTGGGCGAGCCGATCAGCCCGCAAACCTGGCGCTGGTATTACGACAATGTCGGCGGCGGGCGCTGTCCGGTGGTCGACACCTGGTGGCAAACGGAAACCGGCGGCCACATGATCGCTCCCATGCCCGGCGCCACCCCGCTCGTGCCAGGGTCCTGCACGCTGCCGTTGCCCGGCATCATGGCCGCCATCGTCGACGAGACCGGCCAGGAGGAGCCCAATGGCCAGGGGGGCCTGCTGGTCATCAAGCGCCCGTGGCCGGCAATGCTGCGCACGGTCTGGGGCGACCCGGAGCGGTTTCGCAAAAGCTATTTCCCGGAAGAACTCGGCGGTCATCTTTATTTGGCGGGTGACGGCGCCACGCGCGACAAAGATACGGGCTACTTCACGATCACCGGGCGCATCGACGACGTGCTCAACGTCTCCGGCCACCGGCTCGGCACGATGGAGATCGAGTCGGCGCTGGTGGCCAATCCGCTGGTCGCCGAGGCCGCGGTGGTCAGCCGCCCCGACGAACTGACCGGAGAGGCCATCGTCGCTTTCGTGGTGCTCAAGCGGCAACGTCCCGAGGACGGCGATGCCGGCCGGCTCGCCGACGAATTGCGAGCCTGGGTGGGCAAGGAAATCGGCCCGATCGCCAAGCCGAAAGACATCCGTTTCGGCGAAAATCTGCCCAAGACGCGCTCGGGCAAGATCATGCGCCGGCTGTTGCGCTCGATCGCCAAAGAGGAAGGTATTCAACAGGATGTGTCAACTCTCGAAAATCCGGCTATCCTGTCGCAGTTAGGAAAATCATACTGATCGCGTTGGACCACTCAATTAACAATATTTCTTGGGAGACCGCTCATGGCTGAAGCGACGCAAGTGAAGTTTTCTAATCCGGCTCCTCTGGGGCTGGCGGGGTTCGCCCTTACCACCTGGCTGTTGAGCATGATCAACGCGGGCTGGTTCAGTGGGGATGCAATGGGCATGGTGCTGGCCTGCGCGCTGGCCTATGGCGGTACTGCCCAGGCCATCGCCGGCATTATGGAACTGCCGCGCGGCAATACTTTCGGCGCCACGGCTTTCCTGAGCTACGGCGCATTCTGGTGGTCGTTCGCGCTGTTCGTCCTGTTCCTGCACGATAAGGTACCGGCGGCTTTCGTCGGCTGGTACCTGTTCCTGTGGGGCGTGTTCACGCTCTACATGTGGGTCGGCACCTTCCGTGCGGCACGCGCGCTGCAGCTGATCTTCCTGGTATTGTGGATTACGTTCTTTTTGCTGGCGGCCAGCGAATGGACCGGCTCGGCGGCGTTGCACGTGGCTGGCGGCTACTGCGGCCTGGTCACCGCCGTGCTGGCGTTCTACCTGTCGGCAGCCGAAGTAATCAACGATGCGCATGGGCGCACTGTGTTGCCCATCGGCGCACCGCAGTAAAAGCGCTCCGGTCGCGGGGATGCCGGATTTCGTGAGATTCCGGCATTCCCGCCCCGAACCGGAACATACGCCGCGGCTTCGCGGCGCGAGAAACCAGGCTATTTCGCCAACTGCTTGCGAATCGACTGCAATTCCTTGCGGCGCGCGGCGGTGACCTCCGGATACTCCATCTTCAGATCCCTGAGCGTGTCGAGAATGATATTGGAGACGATCAGCCGCGCGTTCTCCTTGTCGTCGGCCGGCACGACGAACCACGGCGAATGCGCGCTGCTGGTCGCGCTCAGGCACTGCTCGTAAGCTTCCATATAGGCATTCCAGAACTTGCGTTCCTCGATGTCGGCCGTGCTGAATTTCCAGTTCTTCTGCGGCTCGTCGATGCGCGCGATAAAGCGCTTGCGCTGTTCTTCCTTGGACAGATGCAGGAAAAACTTGACGATGCGCGTGCCATTCAGGTGCAGGTGCCGCTCCAGGTCATTGATCGAGCGATAGCGCTGCGACCAGACCGTGTCGGTGTCGGCCGGGCCGTCCGGAATCCCTTCGGTGCGCAGAATGTCCGGGTGCACCCGGGCGATCAGCACTTCTTCATAATACGAGCGATTGAAGATGCCGATTTTTCCGCGCTCGGGCAGATCGCGAGTGGTTCGCCACAGAAAGTCGTGCTGCAGTTCGGCAGCGCTGGGGTGCTTGAAGCTGAACACCTGGCAGCCTTGCGGATTGACGCCCGACATCACGTGCTTGATCGCGCCGTCCTTGCCGGCCGCGTCCATGGCCTGGAAGATCAGCAGGATCGCATGGCGGTTCGAGGCGTAGAGCAATTGCTGCAAATCGCTCAGTTCTGCCACGTGCTCGGCGAGCAACTTCTGATATTGCTTCTTGTTTTTATAGACAGGCTGGACGGCCGTCGGCCATTTGCCGAGACTGATGCTGTCTCCTTCCTTGACCTGGAAATCCCGCGACTTGATTTGCATTGGCGATTCTCTCCGTGGGCGCATGGGCCGGGCCGCCGGCATCGCCGGCGACCGAGGCGAGCATCCGATATCAGCGTGGTTTGACGACTTACCGGCCTGATCGGCAGCATTCATGGTAACGCATCGCGCCGCCGCGCACGACCCGTCCTGCGAACGGCCAAGCGCGTCAACGCGCGGCGATCCAGCGCGCGATGCCCGGCCAGTGCTCCCTGAGTGTGCGTGCGCCCATGAACAGTCCGATATGTCCGCCCGGCACTACCCGCTGCACGATGTCCGCCGGCGGCGTGCCGAGGTGATTGGCGGCCCCCAGCACCTGTTCCGGCGTCGTGATGTCGTCGCTTTGCCCACCAAGCAAGTAGGCCGGACAGGTGATATCGCGTAAATTCAACTTGCGCCCGAGCCCGACGAACTCGCCCCTGGCCAGGCGGTTTTCCTTGAAGATCTCGGCGATCACCTGCAAATACCAGCGCCCCGGCAAATCGATCGGATTCTCGTACCAGCTCTCGAACGTCTCCTGCTTCTTGAGGTACGCCGGATCGTCGATATGCTCGTACAGGTCGATGTGGTCCTGCAGGTAGTGCTGCTCCGGGTGCATGTTCTTCCAGCCCTGCAGCATGTATTTGCCGCGCATCAGGCCGCCGCCCAGAGCCACCAGTTCTTCGTAGAACGAGAGCGGCGATTGGTGGACCATGCGCTTGATCGGTCCGTTGCCGGCATCGGTGTCGATCGGCGCGCCGGCCAGCACCAGCGAGTTGACCTTGTCGGGAAAGCGCGCGGCGATCATCGCCGCGACCCAGCCGCCCTGGCACAGGCCGACCAGATTCACGCGGCCGCCCAGATCGTC
>JAGXBI010000382.1 GCA_018971155.1 Burkholderiales bacterium | reverse complement strand
GTAGGCCCAGAAGCTGCCGGTCTCGTGAGCGGGCAAGCCGTCGAGCACCCGCAGCAGTTCACCGGCCGCCTGTGCCGCCGGCCGCTTGTTGCGCGCCATCTGGAAAGGCGCCGATAGCGGCGAGTCGACAGTGCCGGGGTGAAGCGCGGCCACCACCGTCTGCGGATGCGTGCGCGCCAGTTCGATGGCCGCCGTCTTGAGCATCATGTTCAGCGCCGCCTTGGAGGCACGATAGCCATACCAGCCGCCCAGGCGGTTGTCGGTGATGCTGCCGACCTTGGCCGACAGCACGCCGACCAGGCTGCGTTCGTGCCGCGCGAGCAGCGGCGCGAAATGCGCCAGCGCCACGGCCGGACCGAACGCATTGATGGCGAAGCTGGCCGTCAACTGGGCGTAGTTGAGCTGGCCCAGCCGCTTTTCCGGCAAGCCATGCGCACCGTGCAGCATGCCGGTGGCGATGAGCAGCAGGTGCAGCGGCCCATACTCGCGCAATTGCCCGGCCGCCTGCACGATACTCGCTTCGTCTTCGAAGTCCACCGCTGGCGTGCCGTGCCGGCCAAGCGTCAGCACCCGGGCGCAGCGAGCATCATGCTGGAGGTGGGCGACCATCGCCGCGCCGATCGCGCCGGATGCGCCGATGACCAGCGCGCGGTAGTTCTGTGGCAGGGATTGCATCGTGTCCATGGCGTGAGTCGTCGTCGAGAGGTTCATAGGTCGCCCAAGCGCGAGCGAATCCCGGCAGCCTGCGCGCGCAGTGCATCGCGCTGCTCGTCGGGCATTTTCTGCAGTTGCTGGTACACCATGCCAAGGCGCGGGTTACGGCCCAGCGCAGCGGTGTGGCGCGCGAAAAAGTCCCAGTACAGCGCATTGAACGGGCACGCCTGCGCGCCGAGCTTCTGCTTGTGGTCGTAGGCGCAGCCCTCGCAGTAGTCGCTCATGCGATGGATATACGCGCCGCTGCTGACATACGGCTTGGTGGCGATCAGGCCGCCGTCGGCCCATTGGCTCATGCCCAGGGTGTTGGGCAGCTCCACCCATTCGAAGGCGTCGATGTACACGCCCAGATACCAGCCGTGCACCGCTTGCGGATCCAGGCCGGCGAGCAGCGCGAAATTGCCGATCACCATCAGGCGCTGGATATGGTGGGCATGCGCCGTTTGCAACGACTGGCCGATCGCCTGTTGCAGGCAGCGCATGCGCGTCTTGCCGCTCCAGAACCAGTCGGGCAATGGGGTGTGATGGTCGAGCGCATTGCGCTGTTCATACCCGGGCATCTGCGACCAATAGATGCCGCGCACGTACTCGCGCCAGCCGATGATTTGGCGGATGAACCCCTCGACCGCGGCCAGCGGCGCATCGCCGCTGCGGTAAGCTGCCTCGGCGCGCCTGGCCAGTTCGAGCGGATCGAGCATTTTCACGTTCAGTGCGAACGACAGCAGAGAGTGGAACAGGCGCTGGGCGCGGCTGCTCATCGCGTCCTCGAAATCGCCGAAGTGGCGCAGCGTGGTCTGCATGAAAGCCTCCATGCACATCAGCGCCTCGTCGCGACTGACCGGCCAGCGCATGTGCCCGGCCTGCGGGTCGCCGAAGCTGGCAACGCCGCAGCGCTGCAGCATCTCCCACAGTTCGCGGTGATCGTGCACCGGGCGCGCGTCGACCGGCTCGGCCGGCGAGCCCGGCCAAGGCTTGCGGTTGTCGTGATCGAAATTCCACTGCGCGCCTTCGGGCTTGCCCTGCGCGTCGAGCAACAGCGCAAAGCGCCGCCGCATGTGCCGATAGAAATGTTCCATCAGCCACTGCTTGCGCCCGGCGAACAGCTCGGCCATCTCGGTGCGCGTGGTCAGAAAATGCTCGCTGTCGACTTGCGCCGTCGTCAACGATTGCTGCGCCGCCCAGGCCCGCAGCTGTTCGTCGAGCCGCCATTCGTCGGGGGCTTGCCATTCGACATGCCGGGCCTGGTAGTGCCGCGCCAGCGCGGTGAGGTTCTCCGTGATCGATTGGCGGTTGCTCGCGTCATCCAGCGCGATGTAGCGCACGCGGTGCCCGGCGGCGCGCAGCTGCCGGGCGAAGTCGCGCATCGCGGCAAAGATGGCCAGGATCTTTTGCGCATGATGCAGCACGTAGTCGGTTTCCTGCCGTACCTCCATGAGCACGTATACGACCTGCGGATCGACGGTTCGGAACCACGAGTGCCGGGGGTTGAGCTGGTCGCCGAGAATCAGGCGAAGAGTGTTGCCGGTGCTGCTCATGGCGCGCTCCATCGTTGCCGGTAGGTGCCCTGCGGGTCGTGCTCCGCGGCCTGTTTGTCGAGATTGAAGCGGCGTCCGCCGCGTGGGTCGTTGCCCCGGCCCGCGATATACAGCCAGTTGCCCTGGTTGCTGTAGACGTCGTAATCGAGCAGCTGCGACTCGAACCAGGCGGCGCCGGCGCGCCAGTCGCCTCCCAGCTCATGCACCAGGTAGCTCGCGCTCACCTGGCGCAGCCGGTTGCTCATATAACCGGTCGCCGTCAACTCGCGCATCGCCGCATCGATCAGCGGCGCGCCGGTCGATGCCTGGCGCCAGCGCTCGAGGGCCCGCGCATCATGCGGATGGCTTTTCGGACGGCGTGGCGCCGCGCTCAGTCCGCGCTCGCGATACAGCTTCGCGCCATGCTGCAGATGCACGAAGCGAAAGTAATCGCGCCACAACAGCTCAAACCACAACCAGTAGCTGCCGTCGCTGGCCCCATGCGCGGCCTCGAACCGGCGCAGCTCGGCGACGATGCGCCGCACCGAGAGTGCGCCGGTGGCGAGCCAAGGCGACCATTTGCTGGAGAAATCCACGCCGCACAGCGCGTTGCGGGTTTGTTTGTAGGTGACGGGCAGCCCGCGCGCCAGGTAGCGCGCCAGATGCGCGAGCCCGGCGGTCTCGCCGCCGTGCCACCCGGGATGGCCGTAGGGAAACGATGCGCGCGGATCGGCCGGGCAAGCGGCGCCGGCCGGCGCCGCCACGCGCAGCGACGCTGGCGGCGCAAAGCCGGGCGGCCAGGGCGGCAGCGCCGTGGGCGGCGGCAACGGCGCGGGCGGCGCGAGTTCCAGCCGTTCCACCGCTTGCCGAAACGGCGTGAAGCTTGCGGGCAGCGCCTGCACCGGCCAGGGCAG
>JAGXBI010000381.1 GCA_018971155.1 Burkholderiales bacterium | reverse complement strand
CAGCCAATCGAGCGCCATGCCGGGCAGAAACCACAACCAGCAAAGGCAGTAACGCAGTATGGCGCGAGGCAGCGAAAGCGTGTGCAGATCGGCGTCGACCACGCGGATCTTCCAGGTCTTCATCGGCAGGGTCTGGCCCCCGTGGCGCCAGAACCATGTGAAGTACGCTCCAAGCACGAGGAATAGCCAGACCTGCAGCGCATGCCGATACATCAGTGCGCTGCGTTGCTGCGTCAGGGTGCTGAACAGGTAGCCGGTGATGAACAGCACGCCGAACAGAATCAACGCTTCGTAAATCACGCAGAGCACGCGCCGGCGCAACGTCGGTACGGCGAGCATGGATGGGCGGGCGGGGCAAGGCGCAGTGGCGTGCGAGGGATTGGACATTGCGGCACGTAGTCGGTTACGGGATATCGGGCGGCGGCAGCCGAGCCCCTTGGCTGGCCAACATTATCTGCCAGAAATGCCGACTCGCGGGAATTGCCGCGGGCGGCCGCGGTTTCAATGCTGATAGAGGTCGGAATTGACCGGCGAGGGGGGCAGCGACGGCGCCGAGGATGGCGACACAGGAGCCGAGGCGGGCAATGCCGAGGCTGCCGCCGGAGCGCTGGCGGCATTGTTGGCGGCAACGCGGCGGTGCACCGCGTCGAATGGGTTTTGAACGCCGGGCTTGCCGCTGGGTGGTGCGGTAACCACGCTGGGACGCTTGCGATCGTGATATTCGGCCGCCAGCCGCTTCTTCTGGGCCTCGGACAATTGCTGGTATTTCTCCCATGCCTCGGCCTTGGCATCAGGGGGCAACGATCGGGCATTGAGATAATTTTCGCGGGCGATACGCTTTTGCTGCGGCGTCAGCTTGAGCCAGGCGCGCATGCGTTCGTGCAGCCGGTCGCGGCTGGCGGGCGAGAGTCTGTGATATCGGCGGGCAATGGCGAGCCACTTGTCGCGCTGTAACTGGCTCATGTGTCCCCAGCTATCTGCCAGTGGCGCGAGCGCGCTCTTTTGGGCCGGCGTCAGGGCCAGCCAGGCAGCCGAGAGCTTGACCGGAGCGGCGGCTGTGGGCCCGGATGCGCCTGCCGCCGACGCGTCGGCCGGCGCGCCGACCTGTGCGGAAGGGGTTGCAGAGGGCGCGACGGGTTGTCGGGCCGGACGCCACCATACCACCGCGCCGACGATGGCGACGATGACCAGCAATGTCAGCAGGAGAGGGCGGGTACGGATCGTCACGGGGCGTTTGGGGGTGGCGCTATTGGGCGTCGTGCTTGAGGTAGACGTCGAAACCGTGGTCCAGATAGGCGGACAGGGGCAATTCATCGCTCATGACGGCCGCGTCGATATCCGCAAGATCGTTGATGCGCTGTTGCCGCTCCCAATAGCTGATGCCGGCCAGTACGAGGATCAGCGCCAACAACGGCAGCAGCAGCCCGAAGCGATTGAGCAGCCCGCCAGGCCGCCTGCTGCCGGCACCCAGGCCGAGCGGAGCGCCCATCGCGGTAACCAGCACCGGTTCGCGCACGATCCGCGCCTCGGGCTTCTTGCGGGCGATCGCCTGTCGGCGTGCAGCAGCCAGCCGCTCGGCCGCCCCCGCGGGCAGCTGACTGGCGGACTCATCCAACGCTTGCCGGATCTGGTAGGCGAAGCGAATTTCCTCTGGGTCGGGCGTGTGGCTCATAACTTGATTCCTTGCGCCTTCAACGCATGGGCCAGCGCATGGGTAGCGCGAGAGCAATGCGTCTTGACACTGCCCTCGGAGCACCCCATGGCGGCAGCGGTTTCGGCGACATCCATATCTTCCCAATAACGCATTAGGAATGCTTCCCGTTGACGTATCGGCAATTTCTTAATTTCGTTTTCGATCAGCGATAGGGTTTCGGCACGGGAAACCTGGTCTTCCGTGCTTTCCGACTGAGTTGACCCGTCCGCGGATTGGAAGGTTTCCAGCAGATCGAAATCCTCGCGCTCTTCGTCCGAATTAAGACTGGAGAACAGTGAAATCCAGGTATTACGTACTTTTTGACGGCGAAAGTAGTCGAAAATGACGTTTTGGAGAATGCGCTGAAACAATAGGGGCAGGTCGGCGGCCGGCTTGTCGCCGTACTTCTCCGCCAGCCGGATCATGGCGTCCTGAACGACATCCAGTGCCGCGTCGTCGTCCCTGACGGCGAAAACGGCTTGTTTGAAGGCGCGCCGCTCGACACTTTCGAGAAAATCCGCCAGTTCTTTGTCAGATGCCATCCAGATGGGCCAAAACAATCAAATGCAGCAAGTGCTTAAACGGAGCGGATCGTAACAAAATTTGCTCGGCTTGTACCGCGTTTTGTGATTTTGCGACATTATCGCCGGCAAAAGCGACTTTTTGCGGACCAATGGTACCTGCAAACGGCCGGCGGTGCTTGACCAATCGCCGACGACGGATTATCGTTCCGAGTTCGCAACATAAAGTGATTGTCTCAATATCGGCGCAGCCTATCCGGAGCGCCAATCATTCAGACGCGCCGCTTGAACCCGTGCCACAAGCGCGAGGAGAGAGCATCCGATCAAATTTTTTGCCGAAAACTTGAAAGGTTGACGATGAACATGCCAAGCGCGGAATTTTCCGAAGCGGACGCTTCTCGACATCAAGCCCCCGAACTCATTGGCGCCGAAATTCTCGTGCGCGCCTTGCAGGAAGAGGGAGTGGAGTACATCTGGGGTTACCCGGGCGGCTCCGTGCTCTACATCTACGACGAACTCTACAAGCAGGACAGGATCCAGCATATCCTGGTGCGCCACGAGCAGGCCGCCGTGCATGCCGCCGATGCCTATTCCCGCTCCACCGACAAGGTTGGCGTGTGCCTGGTGACCTCCGGCCCTGGCGTGACCAACGCGGTCACCGGTATCGCCACCGCGTATATGGATTCCGTGCCGATGGTGGTCATCACTGGACAGGTGCCGACCGCGGCGATCGGCCAGGATGCGTTCCAGGAGTGCGATACGGTCGGGATCACCCGGCCGTGCGTGAAACATAATTTCCTGGTCAAGGATCCGCGCGACCTGGCCGCCACGATCAAAAAGGCGTTCTATATCGCCCGTACCGGCCGGCCCGGCCCGGTGCTGGTCGATATTCCGAAGGATGTCTCCAAGGCGAAGGCGCCCTTCGAGTACC
>JAGXBI010000042.1 GCA_018971155.1 Burkholderiales bacterium | reverse complement strand
CTCCAAACGGTGAAAAATGTTTCCGGCAACGACGCCGCCTCCACGTCGGACAGCCCGTCCGGCGCCGGCAGGCACTGCGCCAGCGGCGCGGTGCAGTATTGCGCGTAACCACCGCCTTGCACCAGGGCGCACACCCGATCTCCGACCCGCAGCCCCCACCGGTTATCCGGACCGTCCAGCTGCCCCTCGACAATCTCGCCAGCGACCTCCAGGCCCGGCAGGTCGGAGGCGCCTGGCGGCACCGGATAATTGCCCTGCCGCTGGAACACGTCAGGGCGGTTGATACCCGCTGCCGCCACTTTGATCAACACCTCGCCCGGCTTGGGTTGCGGCATCGGGCGCTCCACCAACCGCAATACCTCGGGCCCGCCATACTGGGTAATTTCAATCGCTTGCATCACACATTCCTCGTCATTAATGAGCATTCCGCATCAACGCCGCCGGGACGGCGCCACGACCGTTACGATAGCATTGACCGGCTTGGCCCTGGCGTCGCGCCGCCGTTACTTGCGTTTGGCGTTGATCACGCCGCCGACACTGCCCAATTGCGCCAATGCGCGTTGCAATTGACCGGCGTCGCGCACCTCGACGGTAAATTGCATATACGCGCGCGCAGTGCGTGACTGCGTATTCACGCCCGTCACATTGATCTTCTCTCGCGAAAATATTTCAGAGATGTCGCGCAGCAACCCCTGTCGATCGGTCGCTTCGATCTGAATATCGACCGGATACGCTGCCTCCCCGCGGCCCTCGAGCACCTCGTTCGACCAGGCGGCCTGCAGCACCCGCTCGGGGGCGCGCCGACGCATCGCAGCAAAATTCCGGCAATCGCAGCGATGGACGGAGATACCCTTGCCGTGCGTGACGAAACCTACGATTTCGTCGGGCGGCGCGGGTTTGCAGCACTTGGCCAGCTGCGTGAGCAACGCCCCCACGCCAAGCACCAGCACGCCGCTTGACGCACCCTGCGCCACGCTGCTCTCGAGGCTCTTCTTGGCAACCAGCGCTTCGTCGTTGCGAACCTCCGGCGCAGGCGTTCCCGAGAGCGCCATTTCGACATGCCTGAGACTGAGCTCCTCCTTGGCAACCGATGCGTAGAGATCGTCGGCATTCCTGAACCCGAGGCGCGCGGCCAGTTCGTCCAGATTGGTCGATGTCTTGCCCTCGCGCTGTAATGTCTTGTCGATGATTGCGCGGCCGTGGGCGATGGTTTCCTGCAATTCGACCGCATTGAACCACGCCCGCACCTTGTTCCGGGCACGTTGGCTGTGCAAATAGCCGAGCTGGCTATTGAGCCAATCGCGCGACGGCCCGCCCTGCTTGACCGCCACGATCTCGACGGTCTGACCGTTACGCAGCGGCGTATTGAGCGGCACCATCGCACCGTCGACCCGGGCGCCGCGGCAGCGGTGGCCCAATTCGGTGTGCAGGTAGTAGGCAAAATCGACGGGCGTGGCGCCTTGCGGCAAGGCAATCACGCGCGCCTGCGGCGTCATGACATAAATGTGGTCGTCGATGTTGGCATGCTTCAACTGCTCCCACGGAGCGACCTCGTCCTGTTCGACACGATCGGCGACGTCGTCTTTCCAGGCCAGCAATTGCCTGAGCCAGGCGATCTTCTCATCGTAGCTTTCATTCGCCACGACCTGCCCGGCATAGCCTCGCTGCCCGGCCTCCTTGTAGCGCCAGTGCGCGGCCACGCCGTACTCGGCGAAATGATGCATCTCGTGGGTACGAATCTGCACTTCGAAGGCACGTCCCTGCTCGTCGATGACAACGGTATGCAGCGATTTGTAGCCGTTCGGCTTGGGCCGCGAGATGTAATCGTCGAACTCTTTCGGAATCGGCTGCCACAGATTGTGAACGATGCCGAGCACCGTGTAGCAGTCTTTGACGTCGTCGACGATGACGCGAAACGCACGTACGTCGTAGAGCTCGGCAAAGTCCAGATCCTTGCCGCGCATCTTGCGCCAGATGCTGTAGATATGCTTGGGGCGACCCGACACCTCCGCCGTCACGCCGGCCGCGCCAAGCTCGTGCTGCAGGCGTTCGATCGCCTCGCGGATAAACTGCTCCCGCTCGACGCGCTTCTCGTCGAGCAGGCGCGCGATGCGCTTATAGGTATCGGGATGCTCGAACCGGAAGGCCAGATCCTCGAGCTCCCATTTCAATTGCCAAATGCCCAGGCGATTCGCCAGCGGCGCATAGATCTCCAGCACTTCGTGCGCCAGTTCGGGGGGCGGCGTGAGCTTCTGCCCCGCATACCAGCGCAGCGTCTGCACTCGCGAGGCCAGGCGAATCAACACGCCCCGAATATCCTGCGCAAATGCCAGCAGCATTTTGCGCAACGCTTCGACCTGCGCCTTGCGCGCTGCCTCGGCGTCCCGGCCGGCCGCCGGCGCGTGAGCGGTCACGCGCGTGCTCACGCCGCCCAGCAACTGCAGCTTTCGCACATTGACCACCAGCGTGGCAATTTCAGCGCCGAAGCGTTGCGTGAGCGTCTCTTGCGCGTCCGACATTCGCTCGACCACCCCGAACAGCGCGGCAGCCTTGCGGGTGACGTCGTCCACCCGCAGCGTATCGAGAATCGACAGCATCCCTCTGGCGTGCGCCATCACCGGCTCGCCGGAACTCAGAGCTACGTCGCCGCAGCGCTCATCGCCAAAGGCAAGTGCATCCTCCAATGTCGATTCGATAACGGGCGTTGTTTCGGAGTTATTCATACTGCTTACATGCAGAAGCGCCGCAGAATCAGGCCCACTCGTCAGCCGCCGCGCTGGGCGGCAACTACCACGATCTCGATCAGCAATTCGGGGCGCGCCAGGCGCGCCTGCACCGTCGCGCGCGGCGGAGCATTGCCCGGGATGCCCGCCACCCAGGCGTCCCAGACACGATTCATGCCTTCAAAATTCGCCATGTCCGACAAATAGATCTGACAGGAGAGAATCAGCGACTTATCGCTGCCGGCCTCGGTCAGCAGGCGATCGACGTGACCGAGTACTTCCTGCGCCTGCCCCTCGATACCCTGGGTCGTATCGTCCGCGACCTGCCCGGCCAGATACACCGTGCCGTTATGAACCGCGATGTCCGACCAGCGGGATTCCACATGAAACCGTCGTACTGTCATAATGCAATCGTCCTTGATCAATGCCGTCGAATCATTTGACGAAGAACTCGCGCGCCACGCGAATCTGATCGTCGTGCACAAAAGTTGGCGCGTGGCCAACGCCAGGAATCTCGACGCTGCTGAGCTGTCGGCCGCGCGCCTTCATCTCGGCCACCGTCTCGCGGGAGAGTAGATCCGACTGCTCTCCCCGCACCACCAGCACCGGCCCTTCGAAAGCCTCGAGCGCGGCCCACAGCGTCATCTCGCCGGCCATCGCAAGTTGCGGCGTCACCGCCGCAAACGGCACGGCGATCGCCGGGTCGTAACGCAGTACGAAATAATCATTTTCCTGCCGGATCAGCGGCAAACTGAGCGCGCGCCACTCTGCCGCCGTGTGCGGGCCGAATGGCAACGATGTCATGCGCAGGTAGTCGATGCAGGCGTCGACCGTTGGAAAGCGAGGCGCCTGGCCCAGATAATCGCCGATGCGGGCCAGTGCCGGCGCATTGATGCGCGGCCCGACGTCGTTGAGCAGCATTTTCCGAATCGGCGTGTCCGGCAAACCGGCCAGGCCCATGCCGATCAGCCCGCCCATCGAGGTACCGAACCAATCGACCTGCGCTACCTCGAGCCGGGCGATCAGCGTTACCAGATCGCTCACATATTGAGGCACCGCGTACCCGGCCGGATTTTTCAGCCAGTCCGACGCTCCGCGCCCGACCACATCCGGGCACACGACGCGGTATACATCGCTCAGTGCCTGCGCCAGCACGTCAAAATCGCGTCCGCAGCGCGTCAAGCCATGCACGCAGAGCAACACACGAGGATTGGCCGGATCGCCCCATTCCGTGTACGCCATGTGGTGCAATCCGGAGGGGCTAAGGCACTGCACCGTGGCGAAGCGCGGTTGTGATATCGACATGATTCTCTCACCTGCGGGGACGAAGGGTAAGGTCGATTCTACCGCGCTTGGCCGCTTTGGGGCCCGCCAGATGAGGTCGTGCCACCGCTGAATAAAAAAAGGCGAGACGGATTGTCTCGCCCCGGCGTTCAGGTCGTGCGACCTGCTTCGGTCAAACCGCGCTCACATCGAGCGGCGCGCCCGTCTTTTGCTGGATTTCCTCTTTGGTGACCCCGGGCGCCAGTTCCACGACCTTCAGGCCATCCGGCGTCACATCGATCACGCCCAGGTCGGTGATAATCTGGTCGACCACGCCCACGCCCGTCAGCGGTAATGTGCATTCCTTAAGAATCTTGTGCGCATCACCCTTGGCCACATGCTCCATCAGCACGAGCACCCGGCCCACGCCGGCCACCAGGTCCATCGCCCCGCCCATGCCTTTGATCATCTTGCCGGGGATCATCCAGTTCGCCAGATCGCCGTGCTCGCTGACCTGCATCGCGCCCAGGATTGCCAGGTTGATGTGCCCGCCGCGAATCATCGCGAACGAGTCGGCCGACGAGAAAATCGACGACCCCGGCAGGGTCGTCACCGTCTGCTTGCCGGCGTTGATGAGGTCGGCGTCGACCGCATCCTCGGTCGGGAATGGGCCGATGCCCAGCAGACCGTTCTCCGATTGCAGCCAAACCTCCATATTGGCCGGCACGTGATTGGCCACCAGCGTGGGCAAACCGATGCCGAGGTTCACATAAAAGCCATCCTGCAGTTCACGCGCCGCGCGCGCTGCCATTTCATCGCGATTCCATGCCATGTCTATCTCCTCGTCGGTCCGTTACTTGGCACGTACCGTGCGCTGTTCGATGCGTTTTTCCGGGTGTTTGTTGTGGACGATGCGCTGTACGAAAATGCCCGGTGTGTGGATTTCGTCCGGATCCAGCTCGCCGGTTTCGACCAGAATCTCGACCTCGGCCACCGTCACCTTGCCGGCCATCGCACATACCGGATTGAAATTGCGCGCAGTGCGCCGGAAGACCAGATTGCCGGCCTTGTCGGCCTTCCAGGCCTTGACCAGCGCCACGTCGGCGCGCAGCGTGCGCTCCATGACGTATTGCTGTCCATCGAATTCGCGGATTTCCTTGCCTTCGGCGACCACGGTGCCGACCCCGGTTTTGGTGAAGAACGCCGGAATGCCGGCGCCACCGGCACGCAGCTTCTCGGCCAACGTGCCCTGCGGGGTGAATTCGAGCTCCAGCTCGCCGGCCAGGTATTGCCGCTCGAACTCCTTGTTCTCGCCCACATAGGATGAAATCATTTTGCGGATCTGGCGCGTCTCCAGCAACAGCCCCAGGCCGAAGCCGTCGACACCCGCGTTATTGCTGATGCAGGTCAATTGCTTGACACCGGAGTCGCGCAACGCGGCAATCAGCGCTTCCGGAATGCCACACAGCCCGAACCCGCCCACGGCGATCGTCTGCCCGTCTTGCACGACCCCCGCAAGGGCCTCTCTGGCACTGGCGTATACCTTGTTCATCGGTTGTCCCTTTTCCTCGGTGGATGATTCAACTCAGTCGAACGACAAAAATCTGGGTCAAATCTTGTTGTTAGCGGATTAGCTTACGCCCGGGCGGCGATCGGGCACAATACGTGAAATTACATATCGGCAGCCAACGTTGCCGCCCCGGTGCTCCCCCGTATGACGACACTCGATTACCGTACCGCCTTCCATCTCGCCCCGATCGGCCTGGTCATCTCCCGGCAGCGCGTCATCGAGGACTGCAACGCGCAAGTCAGCATGATTTTCGGCTACCCGCGCGATGTGCTGATCGGCCAGTCATTCGAGGTCCTTTACCCGTCTTCCGACGAATTCGAACGCACCGGCGAGCGCATCCCACCCATTATGGTCACACAGGGCAGCTACTCCGACGAGCGCATCATGCGGCGCGCCGGCGGCGAACTGTTCTGGTGCCACGTGACGGGCCGCTCGCTCGACCTGAGCGCCCCCCATGCAGCCGGCATCTGGACCTTCGAGGATATGTCGGCGACCCGCCGCGTGGCAGTCGCGCTGACCGCGCGCGAACGGGAAATCGCCGCCCAGCTGGTGCAGGGCAAGACCAGCAAGCAAATTGGCAAGACATTGGCCATTAGCCCACGCACCGTGGACATCTACCGGGGCCGCCTGATGCAGAAATACGCGGCGGGCACGGCCACCGAGCTGGTGCAGCGCCTGCTCGGCGCATGAGCCGCGCACTCGCGCCGGCGCCTTGACTCAGCGCGCGGCGCGTTTCTGGACCGACGCTTCGCGCCGGGTGGCCTGCGCGACTTCCCTCTCCGCCTCGGTGACCAGATCGCGCCCGATGAGCACCTTCCATTTCAAATAAACGGGACGGGTCGCATCGACAAAGCGCTGCCGTTCCGCCGGCGTCAGGCGGGTCACCTTGACTCCACGCTTGGCCATCGCCTGCCACACGGTCTGACCGGAATCGAGCGTGTCATCGCGCTCGAGCGAGACCTCCAGATGCGCCGCGTCGATTGCCGCCTCCCGTACGATCTCCTGGTCGCGAGCGGTCCAGCTATCCCAAACCTGCCGGTTGACCACGAATACCAGCGGGTCGGCCATGTAATCCCAGAGTGTCACGTAGCGCTGGCCGAAATTGAACAGTTTGGCGCTGCAATAAATGGATATGGGGTTTTCCTGCCCATCGATCTCGCGTGACTTGAGCGCGGGCAGCACCTGGGACCAGTTCATCTGAGTCGGATACGCGCCCAGTGCCGTGAAAATGTCGTTGAACAACAATGAGCCGACTACGCGAAAGCGCAAGCCTCGCATGTCCTCGGGCGTGCGAATCGGGCGGCGGGAATTGCTCAGTTCGCGAAAGCCGTTTTCGCCCCACGCCAGAGGCACCACTCCCTGCTCCTCGATACGCGCAAACAGCTCGCGCCCCACCTCGCCATGCATGATGGCGTCCATCGAATGAGCATCGCGCAGCAAAAATGGCAGCGAAAACAGATTGAACTCGGGAATCTGCGGCGACCAGTTGATGGTGGAGCCCACCGCCATGTCGATGACGCCCTGGCGCAAGGCGGCGAATTCCCGCGTCTGGTCCCCGCCGACCAGCGACGCCCCGGTATACAGCCTGATTTTGATGCGGCCCTTGGTCCGCTGGCGTACCAGATCGGCCCAGATCTGCGCGCCACGCCCCCAGGGCGATGTCGCGTCGGGCATGACGGACAAACGATATTCGGGCTTATAGTCCTGCGCCCTGGCCGGCCCTCCCGCCACGCTAAGAAGAAATGCCGCGGCCGCCAGCAGCAACCGCCAGCGGTGCCTTTGCATGCTGACCCCAAGAAAATTTTAATCGACACCCCGTCCACTCAGGACCGCCGGTGCCCGCTTTGCGCTAACCAGCCGACATTATGCCCGTCGTTAGCGCCGTCGCGTGCCCGGAAAATCCCGTAGGAGTGCAATCATGCGGCGCTCATGCCATCGTCGGCGGTCATGATCGCGCCGTTGATGAAATGCGACTCGTCGGACGCCAGCAGCAGCAGCAAACCGTCAAGATCGGCTGCCGTGCCCACGCGCTTGCGCGGCAGCATATCGATGAGCTTGCGCCCGGCCTCGGTTTCCCAGTGGTGATGATTGATCTCGGTATCGATATACCCAGGGCAGATCGCGTTGACGTTGATGCCGTAGCGCCCCCATTCGACCGCCATGGATCGCGTCATGTGGATCACGGCAGCCTTGCTCATGCAGTACACGCCGATCTGCGGCAGCGCGCGCAAACCGGCGATCGAGGCGATATTGATGATGCGATGTTGGTGCCCTGGCTGGCCCTTGGCCCGCAAAATCATGCGCTTGCCGACTTCCTGGGCCATGAAGAAAGCGCCGCGCACGTTGGTGTCGAAGACGAAGTCGTAGCCCTGAGGCGTCACGTCCACCAGCCGCTCCGTGGTCGAGACGCCCGAGTTGTTGACCAGAATATCGATCGCCCCCGCCTCGGTTTCCGCATGCGCGACGGCCGCCCGAATACTGTCGTGATCGGTCACGTCGACACGCACCACATGCGCCTCGCCCCCGGCGGCCTCGATCTCGGCGCGCAGTTCCTTGAGCCGCTCGACGCGCCGGCTGGCCAGCACGACCTTGGCGCCGGCTTGCGCCAGCACCTGCGAGAACCGCATGCCCAGACCGCTCGACGCCCCTGTGATCAGGGCAACCTTGCCCTCCAGATTGAGCGATCGTCCCATGAATGTCTCCTTGCACCGATGAATTAGAGGCTTATTTTCACCCACGATCGAACGATCGTGCTAAAAATACTTCTTTGCGAGGTGGCCGGCATTCCCGGAAAATGCCCGCAACCCACGAATTCTAACGTTAAGTGAGGAGAAACAATGAGCCAGAACCTACTCGAGCAATATGGCCCGAGAGAGTCCATGGAATATGACGTCGTGGTCATCGGCGCGGGTCCGGCCGGATTATCCGCCGCGATCCACCTGAAACAATTGGCACAGGAGCAGAACCGGGAGGTCTCGGTTTGCGTGCTCGAAAAGGGCTCGGAAGTCGGTGCTCACATACTGTCGGGCGCCGTGATGGATCCGCGCGCCATGACGGAGCTGTTTCCCAACTGGCAGGAACTCGGCGCACCGCTCGATACGCCCGTCACGGAAGACCAGTTCCTGTTCCTGAGCGAGAACGGCGGTGCGCGCCGCACGCCCAACTGGGCGTTGCCCGGGTGCTTCCAGAATCATGGCAACTACATCGTCAGTCTCGCCAACGTGGTGCGCTGGCTGGGCCAGCAGGCCGAAGCGCTGGGCGTCGAGATTTTCCCGGGGTTTGCCGCCGCGGAAGTGCTTTATAACGACGACGGCTCGGTCAAAGGCGTCGCGACGGGCAACATGGGCGTGGGCCGAGACGGCGAGCCGACCGAAAATTTTCAGCTTGGGATGGAGCTGCACGCCAAATACACGCTGTTTTGCGAAGGTGCCCGCGGACATCTTGGCAAGCAGCTGATCGCCCGCTATAAGCTGGCCGACGGCAAGGATCCGCAAGCCTATGGCATCGGCATCAAGGAATTGTGGGAAATCGATCCGGCCAAGCACAAGGCGGGGCTGACCATTCATACCGCCGGCTGGCCGCTCGACAGCAACACCTATGGCGGCTCGTTTCTCTATCACATGGGCAACAACCAGGTGTCGATCGGCTTCGTGGTAGGCCTGGACTACGAGAACCCCTACCTGTCGCCCTACGAGGAATTCCAACGCTACAAGACCCACCCGGCGATCCGCCATTATCTGGAAGGCGGCAAGCGCATCGCATACGGCGCCCGGGCCATCACCGCGGGCGGCATCCTTTCGCTGCCCAAGCTGGTGTTCCCCGGCGGCGCGTTGGTGGGGTGCGAGGCCGGATTCCTGAATGCCAGCCGCATCAAGGGCAGCCACGCCGCGCTCAAGACCGGCATGCTGGCGGCCAAGGCCGCGTTCGACGCGCTCGCCAGCGGCCGACAGTTCGACGAATTGACCGACTACCCGCTGGCTTTCGAAAAATCGTGGCTGCATGATGAATTGCAAAAAGCCCGCAACTTCAAGCAATGGTTCAAGAAAGGCCGCACGATCGCCACGCTGATGACCGGCATCGAGCAGAAGTTGCTCGGCGGCAAGATGCCTTGGACGATTCATCGCACCAAGGCCGATCACGAATGCCTGAAGCCGGCCTCGCAATGCCAGCCGATCGCCTATCCCAAGCCGGACGGCAAGCTCACGTTCGACCGGCTCTCGTCGGTGTTCATTTCGAACACCAACCACGAGGAAAATCAACCGTGCCACCTGACACTCAAGGACCCGACAGTGCCGGTGGGCGTCAATCTGGCCGAATACGCCGGGCCGGAGCAGCGCTACTGCCCGGCGGGCGTGTATGAATTCGTCAAGAACGACGATGGCGCCGAGCGGCTGCAGATCAACGCGCAGAATTGCGTGCACTGCAAAACCTGCGACATCAAGGACCCGACGCAGAACATCGTGTGGGTGGTCCCTGAAGGCGGCGGCGGGCCCAATTACCCCAATATGTGACACGCGCCGTCGGGCAACAAAAAACCGCGAGGCCTGGAATCCAGGCCTCGCGGTTTTTTATCGTACAGACTTGCAGTGTTGCTCAGGTCGATTCCGGCGCACGCGCGGCGATCACCGGGGTATCGACCGAGACCTCGCCGCACTGGGCGCGGTGCCGCAGCGCATGATCGATCAATACCAGCGCCAGCAGCGCTTCGGCAATCGGCGTCGCGCGGATACCGACGCACGGATCATGCCGCCCGAATGTTTCCACCATCGTGGGCTGGCCGGCCTTGTCGATCGAGCGGCGCGGCGTGCGGATGCTGGAGGTGGGCTTGATCGCGATCGACACGGTGATATCCTGGCCGGTCGAAATGCCGCCCAGCACGCCGCCGGCATTATTGCTGAGGAACCCGGCAGGCGTCAGCTCATCGCCATGCTCGGAGCCCTTTTGCGCGATAGAGGCAAAACCCGCACCGATTTCGACGCCCTTGACGGCGTTGATACCCATCATGGCATACGCAATTTCGGCATCGAGCTTGTCGAACAGCGGCTCGCCGAGCCCGACCGGAATACCGCTGGCGACCACGTTGATGCGAGCGCCAACCGAGTCGCCGACCTTGCGCAGATCGTCCATATAGGTTTCGAGCCGCCCGACCACGTCGGGGTTGGCCGCGAAGAATGGATTGTCGCGCACATGTTCCCAGCCGACGAACGGCACGTCGATCTCGCCCAATTGCGCCATGTAGCCGCGAATCTGCGTGCCGAATTTCTCGTTCAGCCACTTGCGTGCAACCGCGCCGGCCGCCACCCGCGGGGCGGTCAGGCGCGCCGACGACCGGCCGCCGCCGCGATAGTCGCGTACCCCATATTTATGCCAATAGGTGTAGTCGGCATGTCCGGGGCGAAAGGTCTCGACGATGTTGCCGTAATCCTTGCTGCGCTGGTCGGTATTGCGGATCAGCAGCGCGATTGGCGTGCCGGTGGTGACGCCCTCGAACACGCCGGACAGGATCTCGACCGTGTCGGGTTCCTTGCGCTGCGTCACATGGCGGGACGTGCCGGGTTTGCGGCGATCCAGGTCGGCCTGGATGTCGGCTTCATCGAGCGCGAGCCCCGGGGGACAGCCGTCGATCACACAGCCGATGGCCGGGCCATGCGATTCGCCGAAGGTCGTAACGGTAAACAGAGTCCCTAGAGTATTGCCGGCCATGCGTCGTTATTCGTGCAGATACGGAAACCGCCATTATGCCAGCGAATCAGGCCGATCAGCATGGCCACGGCCCGCGCAGCGCCAGCACCTGTTCGCGCAGATGCTCTGGCGTCGCGTTCGCGGCGCTCACCGGTTCGCCGATCACGAGCTCCAGCCGGCTGAGCAAGCCACGCCGGAAGGGTCGCGTCATCGCTGCACCGTCCTTGCGAGAAAAGAAGCTGCCCCACAGGCCGCGCAAGGCCATCGGCAGCACCGGCACTGACGAGCGGGACAGAATGCGCTCGACCCCGCGGCGAAACGGATGCATTTGCCCGGTATCGGTCAGGCGCCCCTCCGGAAAGACGCATACGATCTCGCCGGCCTGCAGCGCCTGGGCGATCTGGTCATAGGCTTGCGCCAGCGTGTCGGCATCTTCGTGCGCGGGCGCGATCGGAATCGCCTTGACCGCGCGGAAAAACCACGCCAGGGCGGGAATCCGGAACATGCGGTGATCCATGACGAAACGCACCGGACGCCGGATCACGGCGCCAATCACAACGGCGTCGACAAAGCTGACGTGATTGCAAACCAGCAGACAAGGCCCCTCGTCAGGCACACGCTCGGCGCCCGTGACGCGAATACGGTAGACGGTATGCAGCAGCAGCCACATCACGAAACGAATCAGGAACTCCGGCACCAGCAAGTAGATATAAATCGCGACCACCGCATTGAGCAGCCCCGTAACCAGGAAAATCTCCGGAATCGAGAATCCTGCGTGTGTCAGCGCCATGGCCATGAGCGCCGAGGCGATCATGAAAAGTGCATTGAGGATGTTGTTGGCCGCGATAATGCGGGCGCGATGCGTCGGCGCGCAGCGACTCTGGATCAACGCATAGAGCGGCACGCTGTAAAAGCCGCCAAACATCGCCAGCAGGAACAGGTCGACAAGGATTCGCCAATGCACGCCTTGCCTGAGGAATTCCGCCACGTCCTGCAAATGAGCAAGCACGGGCACGTGGTGGCTGGCGAAGTAGAGATCCACCGCGAACGCCGTCATGCCGATCGAGCCGAATGGCACCAGGCCCACCTCCACCCGCCCGCCAGACAGGCGCTCGCACAGCAGCGAGCCGATGCCAATCCCGATGGAAAACATCGCCAGCATCAGCGTCACGACGTTCTGATCGGCCGACAGGACGTCCTTGCCGAAATTGAAAAAGGCGGTCAGGAAAGTCGCCCCGAGGAACCACAGCCACGAAATGCCCAGCAATCCCGTGAAAACCACGCGACTCTCGCGCGCCAGCGCCAGATTGCGCCAGGTTTCCGAAAAGGGGTTCCAGTTGATGCGCAAATCGGCCTGCGCGGCCGGAGATTCGGGAATCCAGTGGGAAGCCAGCCGCCCGGCCAGTGCCACACATAGGCAAACACCGCCGATCGCCAGCAACCCCGGCTCCCCTAGCCCGGCGATTTCACCGCCCGCGATGGTGCCGATCAAAATGGCAACGAACGTACCCATCTCGACCATGCCGTTGCCGCCGACCAGTTCCCGTTGATTCAAATGTTGAGGCAAGTACGCGTATTTGACCGGCCCGAAAAGCGTCGAATGCAACCCCATCAGAAATGTGCCGGTATAGAGCAGCGGCGCGCTGTGCCAGTAAAAACCCGCGGTGCCGAGCAACATGATGCCGATTTCGAGTGTTTTGACCAGCCGAATCAGGCGCGACTTCTCCCATTTGTCGGCAATCTGCCCACTGGTGGCGGAAAACAGCACGAACGGCACGATGAAGATGGCCGAAATCAGAAACGCCGCCGTTTTGCCGTCCACCCCGGCGAACAGTGCGGTGTGATAGGTCACCAGCGACGTGAAGGCGATCTTGAAAATGTTGTCGTTCATTGCGCCGAGAAACTGGGTCCAGAAGAACGGCGCGAAGCGGCGCTGCTTGAGCAGCTGGTATTGACTGGGGGACTGGCCAGGCGCGTGTTGCGTCATGCGTATCCTTACAGAGGGTCACCGGCAAAACTTTGTTGAGGGGGAAGGAAAGCGGCGGCGCACAAAAAAGCGCGCTTCATAAGCGCGCTTTCGTCGGCGGGGGATCGACTCACCCGGCGTTCTGCTCCTCTTCCGGCCAGTCACGAATGTAGGCCTTGAGCATCTTGTTCTCGAACGACTGCTCTTCGACAACCGCCTTGGCGACGTCGTAGAACGAAATCACGCCCATGAGCATGTTGCTGTCCATCACGGGCAGATAACGGGCATGGCGCTCGAGCATCATGCGGCGCACTTCGTTGACGTCTGTCTCGAGCGTGCAGATCAGCGGATGGTCGTCCATTACCTTGCGGATCGTCGTGCTGCCGACCGAGCCGCCGTTGGCACTGATCGTCTCGATGATTTCCCGGAACGTCAGCATGCCGACCAGATTGCCCGACTCCATCACGACCAGCGAACCGATGTCGTTCTGAGCCATCGTGATCACGGCTTCGTTCAGCAGCGTATCGGGCGTCACAGTGAACAGGGTGTTGCCCTTCACTTTCAGGATGTCACTCACACGCATGATTCGCTCCTCATTTTGGGGTGGCAATGCCGTCACCATATTTTGACCGGCGGCATCAAGGCCATATTTCGATGCTAGCCGAAACGCCCTGAAAAATAAAGGCGAAACTGTCCTCGTCGCCGCGGCCGAATGGCAATGTTAGGATGCATCCTACTTCGACTCAAGCAGCCGACCAACGGCTTCCGACCATGCCCGCCAATCAATTCGACACGCTGGCCCTGCACGCCGGGGCGGCCCCGGACCCGGCAACCGGCGCGCGCGCCACGCCCATCTACCTGAGCACATCGTTCGTGTTTCGCGACAGCGACCATGCCGCCGCGCTTTTCAATATGGAACGCGCCGGCCACGTCTATTCGCGCATCTCGAATCCCACTACGGCCGTCTTCGAGGAGCGCATCGCCGCGCTGGAAAATGGCGTGGGTGCGATCGCCACCGCCAGCGGCCAGGCTGCGCTGCACCTGGCCATCGCCACCCTGATGGGCGCCGGCGCCCATATCGTCGCGTCGAGCGCCCTGTATGGCGGTTCGCACAATTTGTTGCATTACACACTGCGTCGCTTCGGCATCGAGACCACCTTCGTGCGCCCGGGCGACCTGGCGGGCTGGCGCGCCGCGCTGCGCCCCAACACGCGCCTGCTGTTCGGCGAGACGCTGGGCAATCCCGGTCTCGACGTACTGGATATTCCGCAGATTTCCGCCATCGCGCACGATCACGGCGTGCCGCTGCTGGTCGATGCGACTTTCACCACCCCCTACCTGCAGCGTCCCTTCGAGCACGGCGCCGATCTGGTCTACCATTCCGCCACCAAATTCCTCGGCGGACACGGCACCACAATCGGCGGCGTGCTGGTCGATGGCGGCACGTTCGACTTCGAGCGTTCCGGCAAATACCCCGAATTCACGGAACCCTACGACGGCTTTCACGGCATGGTATTCGCCGAGGAGAGCACCGTCGCCCCGTTTTTGTTGCGCGCGCGCCGCGAGGGACTGCGCGATTTCGGCGCCTGCATGCACCCGCAGGCGGCCTGGCAGTTGCTGCAAGGCGTCGAGACGCTGCCGCTGCGCATGGCCCGGCATGTCGACAATACCCGTCGCGTGGTCGAGTTTCTGGCCGCTCACCCGGCCGTCGAGTCCGTCGCATACCCGGAACTGGCAAGCCACCCCGATTACGCGCTGGCCAAACGGTTGCTGCCCAAGGGTGCCGGCGCGGTTTTCAGCTTCAATCTGCGGGGCGATCGCGCCGCCGGCCGGCGTTTCATCGAGAGTTTGCAACTGTTTTCGCATTTGGCCAACGTTGGAGACGCGCGTTCGCTGGTCATTCATCCCGCCTCGACCACGCATTTCCGAATGGACGCCGCCGCGCTGGCGGCGGCAGGCATCGGCGAAGGCACGGTGCGCCTGTCGATCGGCCTCGAAGATCCGGATGATCTGATCGCCGACCTGAAACGCGGGCTCAAGGCCGCCCAAAAATCCTGAGAGACCGATCCCATGATCCTGAACATCGCCGGACAAACCGCCTACGCCTACACGGGCGGCAAACCGTTCGACCCCGCGCTGCCCACCGCCGTATTTCTGCACGGCGCGGAGCACGACCACAGCGTCTGGATTCTGCAGACGCGCTACTTTGCACATCATGGCTTCAACGTCCTGGCCGTCGATCTGCCGGGCCACCACCGCAGCACCGGCGCTCCGTTGACCAGCATCGAGGCGCTGGCCGACTGGACCGTCGCGCTGCTCGATGCCGTCGGAGTCGCTCGCGCGCTTCTGATCGGGCACAGCATGGGATCGCTGATCGCCCTGGAGGCTGCCGCCCGTTACCCGGAACGCGTCGAAAAAATCGCGCTGGTCGGCACCGCCTACCCGATGAAAGTATCGGATGCTCTGCTCGATGCCGCCGCGCATCGCGAAGCCGAAGCCATCGATATGGTCAACACCTGGTCGCACGCGAGCATCGCCAGCAAGCCGTCGTTTCCCGCACCCGGCTTTTGGATGCATGGCGGCAATCAACGCCTGATGGAGCGCGTATCCCGCAGCAACCCCGCGCAGGTATTCCTGATCGATTTCTCGGCGTGCAACAGCTATCAGAACGGTCTTGCCGCGGCTGCCCGGGTCCGCTGTCCGGCCCTGTTTGTCCTTGGGCGGCGTGACGTCATGACGCC
>JAGXBI010000380.1 GCA_018971155.1 Burkholderiales bacterium | reverse complement strand
CGAGAAAGTCGGCGTGGTGGGTGCGACCACCACGCGCCGCATGGCATCGGGCCGGGCATCGTGATAGCGCGCCTTGAGGCGTTCGAGGTCGGCGAGCATGGTGTCCAGGCTCTCGGGGCGCAGCGCTGTCCGGGAAAAGCCCGGGTGGTCGCCGGCCGACTGCAGCGCGCCGCCGCGGCACAGCACGAAGCGCATGCCGAATTCCCCGGCGATCTCGAATAGCGCGTCGCCGGTCTCGCCGCCGCCACCGGCGTGATACAGATAGTGGTGGTCCGCGCAGGTGGTGGCGCCCGAGAGCAGCAGCTCGGCCATGCCCAGGCGCGCCGCGATGCGCGTGAGCTCCGGCGTGAAGCGGGCCAGCCGGGGGTAGGGCACGCTGGCGAGCCACCCCTGCAAGTCCTCGTTCATGCCGTCGGGCACCGCCTTGAGCAGGTTCTGGAATAGATGGTGGTGCGTATTGATCCACCCCGGGTAGACCACGCAACGGCTGGCGTCGATCACGCGGTCGCCGGGCTGCGCCTGCAGGCCGGGGCCGAGCGCGGCGATACGCCCGTTCTCGATGCGCAGATCGACACTTCCGGCGCGGGCACCCTCTCCTGGCAGGCCGGTCATGACCGCGACCGGGTTGCGAATCAGAATGCCTGGCCCAGCGTCGCTAGTTTGCTTGATGCTCATAGGTTTCCTCTCACACGCCGTCGATCGCCGTGTGCTGCGATGATTTGTCCAATGCGGATTCGCCATTGCCGACCGCGCCCCTGAAGCCATTGAGCAGGCCGTTCAGGACCACCGACACGATGCAAGCGATGACGACACTGCTGTTCAGAAATGGTTGGGTCCAATCGGGCAACTGCTTGAATACGGCCGGCGCCATCACTGGGATCAACGCGGTGGCCAGCGTGAATCCAACGATCAAAACGTTGTAGCGATTACTTTCATAATCGACCCGGGCCAGCGTCTGGATGCCGGCCGCCACCACCACGCCGAACATCGCCAGACCGGCACCGCCGAGCGCAGCGGGGGGCGTCGAGGCGAACACCGCACCGGCTTTGGGGATCAACGCGACCACGCACATCAGCACACCGCTGACCGCGACCACCCAGCGGCTGCGCACGCCCGTCAAGATGACCAGCCCGACGTTTTCCATGAAGGCGATGAACGGAAAGGCGGCGAACAGGCCGGCGATGGCGCTGGCCAGGCCGTTGGCACGCAGGCCGTTGACCACGTCGGCCTCGCTGATGTGTTTGCCGGCGATGTCGCCGATGGCCAGAAACAGTCCCATCGATTCGACCATTTGCACGATCATCACGACGATCATCGTGGCGATCGGCACGACGCTGAATACCGGTGCGCCGAAATGCAGCGGCACGGGTACAGTGACCCACGGCGCGTGCGACACGCCGCTGTAGTCGCCCATGCCCAGCGCGCAGGCCAGCAGCGCCCCGACGATCAGTCCGATCAGCACGGCCAGATTGCGCAGCAGAGGATTGCCATAGCGATTGATGCACAGGATCGTGATCAGCACCACCAGCGACACGAACAGGAACAATGGCGCGCCGAAGTGCGGCGTGCCGCGCCCGCCGCCAACCCATTCGTAGGCAACCGGAAAGAGCTGAAGCCCGATAACGGTGACAATGCAGCCGGTGACCACTGGCGGGAAAAGCCGCCGCAGGCGACCCACGAACGGCGCGGCGATCAGCGTGAAGATGCCGGCGCCGATGACTGCGCCGCAAACGCCTGCAAAACCGACATGCGGATTGGTCCCGATCGCAATCACCGGACCAACGCTGCTGAACGCGACACCCTGCAGGATCGGCAGGCGCACGCCGAATTTCCAGAAGCCGACGGTCTGCATCAAGGTTGAAATTCCCGAGCAAAACAGTGCGGTACTGATCAGCACGATCGTGTCGGCTTGCGACATTTTCAGTGCCGAAGCCACGATCAGCGGCACGGCAATCGCGCCGATATAGGCGACCAGCATGTGCTGCATGCCGAGCATGATCATCTGTCGCGCCGGCAGTACCTGATCGACCGGGTGAATGGGGTTGTTCATCGTTTGTCTCCTGAATATCGTTATGGATTGGGCGTTGCCGTTCGGCGTTATGCGCCCGTATGGGATAACTCTAGTTCATGCTGCCAAACACGCCTGGAAACGCTCGTTCAAGGCCGCCCGATCGAGATCGCGCCCGATGAAGACGACCCGGCTCGAGCGCGGTTCGCACCCCCACGGCTGGGCGGGACGAAACTCGATCAAACTATGCACGCCTTGCAGCACGTAGCGGTGCTCCTCGCCCTTGACGGCCAGGATGCCCTTCATGCGGAACAGGTCCTCCGAGTTGGCCGCCCGCAATTCGTCGATCCAGCGCTGCATGGCGGCGATATCGACGTCGGACGGCACCTCGATGCCGACCGACGATACGCTCGGGTCGTGCTGGTGCTCGTGCGCCTCGTGGGCGAACTCCCCGTGCTGGTGCTCATGATCGGGCGCGTGTGCCGCGTGCTCGTCATGACCGTGCGTGCCGGCCTCATCGGCCGGCTCGGCCGCATGGTCGTCGCCGATCTGCATCAGGCGCTGGGAAACTTCGAAAGCGCCGATGCCAAGGATCTTGCCAAGGTCGATTTGCGCGTAGTTCGAGGTGACGATGTCGGCCGTGGCATTCAGGCCGCGGATCCGCTCGGTGAGCGCGTCGATTTCCTGCGCATCGACCAAATCGACCTTGTTGATCACGATGCGGTCGGCGCAGACGATCTGATCGACCGCCTGATTGTCGATGCCGTCGAGCTTTACGTCGTCCAGATGCGCGGCGATATGCTTGGCGTCGACCATCGTGACGATCGCATCCAGCGTGACCTGGCGGGCCACCGGATCGTCGATGAAGAAGGTTTGCGCCACCGGGTACGGATCGGCCAGCCCGCTGGTCTCGACGATGATGTGGTCGAGCCGCTCGGGCCGCTCGAGCAACATCCTGATGATGCGCACGAGGTCTTCGCGCACGGCGCCCACGCAGCAGATGCAACCGTTGGTCATCTCGTAGATTTCCTCGGTCGATTCGAGCACCAGGCCGCCGTCGATGCCGATCTCGCCGAACTCGTTTTCGATCACGGCGATTTTGCGTCCGTGCTTCTCGCGCAGGATGTAATTCAGCAGCGTGGTCTTGCCCGCGCCGA
>JAGXBI010000041.1 GCA_018971155.1 Burkholderiales bacterium | reverse complement strand
TGCTGCTGTGGGTGCCCGACAGCTTCTGGTCGGGCATCCTCGCTCCGCTGCGGGCGCTGGCCGGTTAGCGCCGGATCATGCTTTCTCCAGATCGAACGGCAGGGCGCGCAGGCGCTTGCCGGTGAGCGCGGCGATCGCGTTGGCGTAGGCGGGCGCCAAGGCCGGCAGGCCGGGCTCGCCCATGCCGGTGGGCGCTGCGGCCGACGGCACCAGATGCACGTCGATGCGAGGCATGTCCGGCATGCGCGCGACGATGTACCGGTCGAAGTTGGATTGGCCGACGATGCCGTCCTTGAGCGTGATGGCGGCCCCGGGCAGCGTGGTGCCCAGCCCCATGAGCGCGGCGCCCTGAACCTGCGCCTCCACGGTGAGCGGATTGACGGCAAAGTTGCAGCAAACGCCGGCAGTGGCGTGCAGCAGCTTGGGTTTGCCATCGACCAGCGTCGCTTCGACCACGTAAGCGACCACCGAGCCGAACGACTCGTGCACCGCGACGCCCCAGGCGTGGCCCTTGGACAGGGTTTTCGTGCCGTAGCCGGATTTGGCCACGGCGAGTTCCAGCGCGGCCAGGTGGCGCGGATGCTTGTCGCCCAGCAACGCACGCCGATAGGCGACCGGATCCTGCTTTGCGGCCTGGGCCAGTTCGTCGATCAGTGTCTCCATCACGTAGGCGGTGTGGGTGTTGCCCACCGAGCGCCACCACAGAACCGGGACATTGACTTCGGTGTTGTGCACCGATACCTGCAGCGGCAGCGCGTAAGGCGTGTTGGCGAAACCTTCGACCGAAGTGCTGTCGACGCCGTTCTTCACCGCGAATTTCTCGAAAGGCGTGCCGCTCAGGATCGATTGCCCGACGATGCGGTGGTCCCACCCGAGTATCTGGCCGTGCGCGTCCAGCCCGATTTCGGCGCGATGCAGGTACACCGGCCGGTAATAGCCGCCCTGGATGCCGTCCTCGCGGCTCCAGATCAACTTGACCGGCTCATGGCGGCCACGCGCGCGCCAGCCCTTGGCGACCTGCACGGCTTCCCCGGTGTAGTCGGAGGTGGGCACCGCGCGCCGCCCGAAGCCGCCGCCGGCCATCAGCGTATGCAGCTTGACCTGCTCGGGCTTGAGCCCGAGCACGCGCGCGACCGCTTGCTGGTCGACGGTCTGGAATTGCGTGCCGGCCCAGACCTCGCAGCCATGCTCGCTCAATCGCACGGTGCAATTCAGCGGCTCCATCGGCGCGTGCGCCAGATAGGGGAAGGTGAATTCGGCGACGATTTTCCTGGGCGCCGAGGCCAGTTTCGAGAGGTCGCCGGGGCGCGCCACGGTGCCGGGATTGTTGGCCAGGCTCCGGTATTCGGCCAGCATCGCGTCGGTGTCGGCCGGCGTGAGCCCGGCGTGGCTCCATTCGATCTTGAGCGCCTCGCGCGCGGTTTTGGCCGGCCAGTAGCCGTCGGCCACCACGGCGATTGCCGTGCCGCCCCGATCGTAGGGGATTTCGAAGATTTCATGCACGCCTTTGATCGCTTTTGCGGCGCTCGCATCGAAATGCGCGACCTTGCCGCCAAAGACCGGCGGGCGCGCCAGCACGGCAACTTTCATGTCCGGCAGCTTGAAATCCATGCCATACATCGGCACGCCGGTGGACTTGGCACGTGCATCGAGTCGCGGCGTGGGCTTGCCCAGCAGGCGGAATTCGCGTGGATCCTTGAGCACGACCTCGGCAGGCACCGGCTGGCGTTGCGCGCTGGCCGCCAGCGAACCGTAGCTCGCGCGCTGGCCGTGCGGGCCGATCACCGCGCCGGATTCAGTGTGGCATTGCGCCGGCTTCACTTTCCAGCGGGCTGCGGCGGCCGATACCAGCATGGCGCGCGCGGTCGCGCCGATCTGGCGGTACTGCAGCCATGAGTGGGCCACCGAGCCCGAGCCGCCGGTCATTTGCATGCCGTAGACAGGATCCTTATAGACGTCGGCCGCCGGCGCCAGCTCGCCGCGCACGTGCTGCCAGTCGCAGTCGAGTTCTTCGGCGATCAGCATCGGCAGGGCGGTTTGCACGCCTTGCCCGAAATCGAGCCGGTTGACCTGGATGGTGACGGTCTCGTCCGGCGCGATATGGACGAAAGCGGCCGGTGCCAGGCCTTTGGGAGGCTGGCTCGTGGCTGCGGCAGCCGCGCCCTGGCTGCCGGGCAGCACGCTCAATTCGAGCAGAAAGCCGCCGGCGGCGACGGCGGAAGTCTTGAGGAACGCGCGGCGCGACGCACTGGCTGCGTCGCCGGCATGGGTCTCGGGATCGGCCGGCAGTTGAAAGCGAAATGGCTGCATGAGCGTCTCCTTGAGGTCAGGCCAGTGACGCGGCGGCGTCTTTGATGGCGGCGCGAATGCGGGCATAGGTGCCGCAGCGGCAAATATTGCCGGCCATGGCATTGTCGATGTCGGCATCGCTCGGTTTGCGGTTGCTCTTGAGCAGCGCGGTGGCGCTCATGATCTGACCGCTCTGGCAATAGCCGCATTGCGGCACGTCATGCTTGACCCAGGCGGTTTGCACGGCATGGCCGACGGGGTCTTCCCCGACGTGTTCGATGGTGGTGATGTGCTTGCCGGCGACCGCCGAGACAGGCGTCACGCACGAGCGAATCGCCTGGCCTTCGAGGTGGACCGTGCAAGCGCCGCACAGCGCCATGCCGCAGCCGAATTTGGTGCCGGTCATCGACAGGTTGTCGCGCAAGGTCCAGAGCAGTGGGGTGGCGGGATCGACATCGACCTGAACGGCCCGGCCGTTGAGTTGGAATGAGATCATGGAGCGCCTCTTGGTGGGGATGAGCGGCTTACGATACCCCAGCTCGAACGATCTTGCATGCGCCTGAGCGGCGCGCCGCATGTTGCAGTGCGATGCAGTACAATCCGAACATCCGATAAAAATTTCCCTTATCAGCCGGAAGAAAGAGTTGGGCATGCGCTTCGACCTCCGTACATTCACGTGCTGGCCGGCACGTCCCTGTCGCCGCAACCGGGCTGCCCGTGCAAGTCTGCACGGCGCTTGCGGCAATTGGCGATCTTGACCATCCAGGATGACAGCCCGGGCGCCCGCAATGGCCGCCGCGGCTGCTCGCTCGAACGCAACCCGACCTGATTTCCGGCGCGTCCCGTGAGACGCTCGCCGACGGCGTTAATCCCGCCGCAACCACGAGACCGACAAGATGAATGCTCCCCAGCCCGCCTTCGATCCGCACGATGCCAAACAGGCGGTGGCCGCCATGCCGCCGCGCCTGCGTGAGATTCCGTACAACTACACGTCGTTCTCCGATCGGGAAATCGTGATTCGCCTGCTGGGCGAGCAGGCCTGGCATATCCTGGACGAGCTGCGCGCGGAACGCCGCACCGGCCGGTCTGCCCGCATGCTGTACGAGGTGCTGGGCGATATTTGGGTGGTCCGTCGCAATCCGTATCTGCAGGACGATTTGCTCGATAACCCGAAACGCCGGCGCCTGCTGATCGATGCGCTGAACCACCGTCTGAGCGAAATCGAGAAGCGGCGGCGCGCCGACGTGGCCGAGCACGACGATACTCACGGCCAGGAGCGCGCCAGCCGGGTCGAGCAGCTGACCGCTGCCGCACGCCGCGCGGTGGATGCGTTTGCCGCCGAGTTTGCCCAGATGAGCGACTTGCGCCGCCGCGCGCAGCGCGTGCTGGGACGGGTGACCGCACGTGACAACATCAAGTTCGACGGTCTGTCGCGCGTCTCGCACGTGACGGACGCGACCGACTGGCGGGTGGAATACCCGTTCGTGGTGCTCACGCCCGACAGCGAGGAGGAAATCGCCGCGCTGCTCAAGGGCTGCTTCGAGCTTGGCCTGACCGTGATTCCGCGCGGCGGCGGCACCGGCTACACCGGCGGCGCGATTCCGCTCACGCCGCTGTCGGCGGTGGTCAATACCGAGAAGCTGGAGATGCTGGGAGCGGTCGAGCTGACTTCGTTGCCCGGCGTCGAGAGCCCTGTGCCGACGATTTTCTCGGGCGCCGGCGTGGTCACCCGGCGGGTGGCCGACGCGGCCGAGCAGGCCGGCTATGTGTTCGCGGTCGATCCGACCTCGATCGACGCCTCCTGCGTGGGCGGCAACGTCGCCATGAACGCGGGCGGCAAGAAGGCCGTACTGTGGGGCACGGCGCTGGATAACCTGGCCTGGTGGCGCATGGTCGATCCGGAGGGCAATTGGCTCGAAGTCACGCGGCTGGAACACAATTGCGGAAAAATTCACGACGTGCCGGTGGCCAGGTTCGAGCTCAAGTGGTTCGACGGCAATCATGCCCCCGGCATCAAGCTGCTGCGCAGCGAAATGCTCGAGATCGCGGGGCAGCGCTTTCGCAAGGAAGGGCTCGGCAAGGATGTCACCGATAAATTCCTGGCCGGCCTGCCGGGCGTTCAGAAGGAAGGCTGCGACGGCCTGATTACCAGCGCGCGCTGGATTTTGCACAAGATGCCGGCGCATACGCGCACGGTCTGTCTCGAGTTTTTCGGCCAGGCGCGCGAAGCGATCCCGAGCATCGTCGACATCAAGAACTATATGTTCGCCCAGACGCAACAGGGCGGCGCGATTCTGGCGGGGCTTGAGCACCTCGACGAACGCTATCTGCGCGCGGTCGGATATGCGACCAAGTCAAAGCGTAATGCGTTTCCGAAGATGGTGCTGATCGGCGACATCGTCGGCGACGACGATGCTGCCGTGGCGCAGGCCGCCTCGGAGGTGGTGCGCATGGCCAACGGCAAGAGCGGCGAGGGCTTTGTCGCGGTGTCGGCCGAGGCGCGCAAGAAATTCTGGCTGGACCGCTCGCGCACGGCGGCCATCGCCAAGCATACCAACGCCTTCAAGATCAACGAGGACGTGGTGATTCCGCTCGACCGGATGGGCGAGTATACCGACGGTATCGAGCGCATCAATATCGAACTCTCGCTGAAGAACAAGCTCCAGCTGATCGACGCGCTCGAGACGTTCTTCGAGGCGGGCAATCTGCCGCTGGGCAAGAGCGACGACGCCAATGAGATTCCGTCGGCCGAGTTGCTGGAGGACCGCGTGCAACAGGCGTTGACCCTGTTGCGCGAGGTGCGCGAGCGCTGGCTGTATCTGCGCGATCATTTCGATGCGCCGCTGGCCGACGCGATTCCGCTGCTCAATCGGCACGGCATTCGCGAGTTGAACATGGTGCTCGGAGAACGCCTGAAGCGGCAGCCCGCGGCGACGCTGTTCGACATCCTGCAGGACCGCACGGTGCGCATTTCGTGGAAGAGCGAAGTGCGCGGCGAGTTGCGCAAGATTTTCAATGGCGGCGAGTTCGAGCCGATTCTGGCCGAATGCCAGGCGATTCACAAAAAGGTGCTGCACGGGCGCGTTTTCGTGGCCCTGCACATGCATGCCGGCGACGGCAACGTGCATACGAACATCCCCGTCAATTCCGACAATTACGAGATGTTGCAGGATGCGCACCGGGCCGTGGCGCGCATCATGAAGCTGGCGCGCTCGCTCGACGGCGTGATTTCCGGAGAACATGGCATCGGTATCACCAAGCTCGAATTCCTCACCGATGACGAGATTGCCGAATTCCGCGTCTACAAGGAGCGCATCGATCCCCAGGGGCGCTTCAACAAGGGCAAGCTGCTGCATCTGCCGGAGTTGCCGGCCGATCTTCGCAATGCTTATACCCCGAGCTTCGGCTTGATGGGTTACGAATCGATCATCATGCAGCAGTCGGATATCGGCGCGATCGCCGATAGCATCAAGGATTGCCTGCGTTGCGGCAAATGCAAGCCGGTGTGCGCCACCCACGTGCCGCGCGCCAATCTGCTGTACAGCCCGCGCAACAAGATTCTGGCGACCTCGCTGCTGATCGAGGCGTTCCTCTACGAGGAGCAGACGCGGCGCGGCGTGTCGATCAAGCATTGGGAAGAATTCAACGACGTGGCCGACCACTGCACCGTGTGCCACAAGTGCGTGACGCCGTGCCCGGTGAAAATCGATTTCGGCGATGTCTCGATGAACATGCGCAACCTGTTGCGCAAGATGGGCAAGAAGAAATTCAACCCAGGCTCGGCCGCGAGCATGTTCTTCCTGAATGCGACCAATCCCGAGACGATCAACCTGACCCGCAAGGTCATGATCGAATGGGGCTACAAGGCGCAGCGTTTCGGCAATGATTTTCTGAAGAAATTCGCCCGCAAGCAGACCGAGCATCCGCCGGCCACGGTCGGCAAGCCGCCGGTGCGGGAGCAGGTGATTCACTTCGTCAACAAGAAGATGCCGGGCAACTTGCCGAAAAAGACCGCGCGCGCCTTGCTCGATATCGAAGACGACAAGATCGTGCCGATCATTCGCAATCCGAAGACCACCACGGCCGATTCGGAGGCGGTGTTCTATTTCCCGGGGTGCGGTTCGGAGCGGCTGTTCTCGCAGGTGGGTCTGGCGACGCAGGCGATGCTGTGGCACACCGGCGTGCAGACGGTGCTGCCGCCTGGCTATCTGTGCTGCGGTTATCCGCAGCGTGGCTCGGGCCAGTTCGACAAGGCCGAGAAGATCGTCACCGACAACCGGGTGCTGTTTCACCGCATGGCCAACACGCTGAACTATCTCGATATCAAGACGGTGATCGTCTCGTGCGGCACTTGCTACGATCAGCTGGCCGGCTATGAATTCGAGAAGATCTTCCCTGGCTGCCGGATTCTCGATATTCACGAGTACCTGCTCGAGAAGGACGTGCGCCTGCAAGGCGTGGAAGGGGTGCGCTATATGTACCACGATCCCTGCCATACGCCGATCAAGACGATGGACTCGATCAAGCTGGTCAATCAGTTGATGGGCGCCGAGCAAAATGGCTACCGGATTGCGAAGAATGATCGTTGCTGCGGCGAATCGGGCACGCTGGCGGTCACGCGGCCGGATATTTCGACGCAGGTGCGGTTTCGCAAGGAAGAGGAAATGCGCCGGGGCGCGGCCAAGCTGCGCGAGGGCAACGGCAGCGACGTGAAGATTCTGACGAGCTGCCCGTCGTGCCTGCAAGGGCTGTCCCGCTACAGCGAGGATGTCAACGTCGAGGCCGACTACATCGTCGTCGAAATGGCCAAGCACGTGCTCGGCGCCAGCTGGCTGGAAAACTACGTGAGTCAGGCAAACAATGGCGGCATCGAGCGCGTGCTGGTGTAGGGTTCGCGTGCAGCGGCGCCGAGCGGCGTAGGTACCCCGATGGATGCGGTGTTGACGTCGCTGATCCTGCTCGTGGCCGTCGGCCTGACGGGCGTGCTGGTCAGCTTTGTGAGGGTACCGGTGCCTTTGGTGCAGATCGCCGTTGGCGCGGCGCTCGCGTGGCCGGGTTGGGGCCTGCATGTGTCGCTCGATCCGGCCATCTTCTTCCTGCTGTTCATTCCACCGCTGCTGTTTGTCGACGGCTGGCGCATCCCCAAGCGTGAATTCTGGCGTCTGCGCGTACCGATCTTGACCATGGCACTCGGCCTGGTGCTATTTACCGTGGCCGGCGTCGGCTGGTTCATTCACTGGCTGCTTCCGGCGACGCCGCTGGCCGTGGCTTTCGCGCTGGCGGCGGTGCTCTCGCCCACCGATGCCGTCGCCGTGTCGGCACTGACCGGCCGACTGACGATGCCCTCGCGCCTGATGCATTTGCTCGAGGGCGAGGCGATGATGAACGACGCATCGGGCCTGGTGGCGTTCAAGTTTGCGCTGGCCGCCGCTCTCACCGGCGTGTTTTCGTGGCGCGCGGCGACGCTCAGCTTTTTTGTGGTGGCGCTCGGCGGCCTGGCCACCGGCTGGGCGCTGACCTGGCTCTTTTCCTTTTTGCGGCGGAGATTTTTCTCGATCAACAGCGAGGAGCCCGCCACCGAGATTCTGTTGCTCCTGCTGCTGCCGTTCGCCGCGTATCTGCTGGCCGAGCATTTCGGCTTCTCCGGCATCTTGGCGGCGGTGGCCGCCGGCATGACGGTCAACTATACCGATTTTCTGACCAGTCGCAGCGCCACCCGCGTGATGGGCACGGGCGTTTGGTCGATGCAGGAATTCGTCTTTAACGGCATGATTTTCGTGCTGCTCGGGCTGCAATTGCCGGATATCGTGCGCGCCGCGGTGCAGCCGGACGGACACCTCGCGACCGTCATGCGTGTCGGGCAACTGCTGTTTTACGTTGTCGCCATCTCGCTGGCGCTGGTGGTTTTGCGCTTTTGCTGGGTCTTCGTGGCCTGGCGTGCGATCAATTTCTTCGGCCGATTCCGCAATGAGAAGCCGCTGCGAGTGAGTACGCGGATGATCAGCCTGATTTCGCTGTCCGGTGTGCGCGGCGCGGTGACGCTGGCCGCCGCGCTGTCGGTGCCGCTGACGATGCTCGACGGCAAGCCTTTTCCAGGCCGGGATCTGTTGATTTTTCTGGCTGCCGGCGTGATCCTGCTGTCGCTGCTGGGCGGCAGTGTCGGTTTGCCATGGCTGTTGCGCGGCATGCGCGCGCGGGACGAGGATCCGCTCCAGCGCGAGGCGCGCGAGGCCAGGGCGAGTGCCGCCGAGGCGGCGATTCGCGCCATCGACGAGGCGCAGGAAAAGATTGCACTGAGCGGCGACGAGGCCGACCGGGCGTTATGCGCGGAAATTGCCGCACGCGTGATGGTGCGCTACCGCGCACGCATGGAGGCAGCCGTCGGCGCCGACGAGACGCGTGCGCACGCGCGGCGTGTGGTGGATGTCGAGCGGGCGCTGCGGCGCAGCGCCTTGCAGGCCGAGCGCACCGAACTGGCGCGCTTGCGCGTCACGCATCGTATCAATGACGAGACCCTGCGCGAGATCCTGCGCGAAATCGACTATGCTGAAATTGCCTTGGGCGCGGGCCGCATCAATCCTTGACCCTGAACCTTTCCATGAAGAATTGTCCCTTTTGCCAAACTGACGGCGGCGAGCTGCTGTGGCGCGATGCCTCGCTGCGGGTGGTGCTGGCCGACGAAGCCGGTTACCCGGGATTCTGCCGGGTGATCTGGCATGCCCACGTCGCGGAGATGTCCGATCTGGGCGCCGCCGGGCAGCAACATGTGATGCAGGCGGTGTTCGCGCTCGAGCGAGCCCAGCGCAGGATTTTGGCCCCCGACAAGGTAAACCTGGCCAGTTTGGGCAATCAGGTGCCCCACGTGCATTGGCACGTAATTCCGCGTTACCGCGATGATGCGCATTTCCCGGGCTCGGTGTGGAGCACGCCCCAGCGGCAAATCGCGCCGTCGGCGCTGAGCGCGCGGCAGTCCCTGTTGCCGGCGCTGCGCGAAGCGGTCGTGGCAGAATTGCAGAACACCTTCGGCGGCACGCCGGCGTGATACCCTGTCGACCCGGTTTTTGTTGAATACTTGCGGAGCGGCGCATGAGCGGCCTTGAACGAGACACCCCCATTCCGGTTTCCCTGACCTTGCATCGCCAGTCGCGTGTGCTGGAGCTGGCCTACGAAGATGGTCACTCGTACCGACTGCCGTTCGAGCTGCTGCGAGTCTATTCGCCCTCGGCCGAAGTGCGCGGTCACGGCCCGGGGCAGGAGACGCTGCAAACCGGCAAGCGGGAGGTCGAGATCACCGCACTCGAGCCGGTGGGCAATTACGCTGTGAAGCCGGTGTTCTCGGATGGTCACGACACCGGCATCTATTCCTGGGACTACCTGTTCGACCTGTGCGTGCGGCAAGCCGCGCTGTGGCAGGCATATCTGGATAAACTGGTCGCCGCCGGCGTCGAGCGCGATGCGCCGATGACGGCCGGACGGCACTGACGCTGCGTGGCGGGGAATTTGGGAGAAGGGCATGGCACAGACGCATTTTGGATTCAAAACTGTCGACGAAACTCAGAAGGCCGAGAAAGTGGCCGGCGTGTTTCATTCGGTGGCTGCCAAGTACGACGTAATGAACGATCTGATGTCGGGCGGCCTGCATCGCGCATGGAAGGCGTTCACGATCGCCCGTGCGGCGGTGCGGCCCGGCTTCAAGGTGCTCGATATCGCCGGCGGCACCGGCGATCTGGCGCGCGCTTTTGCCAAGCGGGCCGGCCCGACCGGGGAAGTCTGGCTGACCGATATCAACGAGTCGATGCTGCGGGTCGGGCGCGATCGCCTGATCGATCATGGCGTCGTGACGCCCACGTTGCTGTGCGACGCGGAGAAAATTCCGTTTCCATCGAATTATTTCGATGTCGTCACGGTGGCCTTTGGCCTGCGCAACATGACGCACAAGGACGCCGCGCTGGCTGAGATGAGACGTGTCATCAAACCGGGCGGCAAAGTCATGGTGCTCGAGTTTTCCAAGGTCTGGCAACCGCTCGAAAAGGCCTATGACACGTATTCCTTCAAGGTGTTGCCGTGGCTGGGCGAGCGTATCGCCAAGGATGCCGAAAGTTATCGCTACCTGGCCGAGTCGATTAGGATGCATCCTAATCAAGAAGCGTTGAAAGAAATGATGGAACAAGCAGGGTTGGAGCGGGTCGAATACTTCAATCTAACGGCAGGGGTGGTGGCACTGCACGTTGGGACGAAATATTGACGGCATCGCGCCAAAACGCCATCTATCGACAAGTTATGGAGAAATCGGAGTCTATGCTGCAGTTCGTGCGAAGCAAAGTTCTGCTGGGATTCGTCGCCGGTGTGTTGACCCTGGGACTGGTGGCCAATGATGCCGAAGCGCGGCGCATGGGCGGCAGCCGCAGCATCGGCAAGCAGTCGTCGACCGTGACGCAGCGTCAGCAAGCGCCACAGGCGACGCAAGCGCCGGCGCAGGCGCAGCAACCCCGTTCGGCCGCGACGCCGGCCGCGGCCGGGGCTCAGACCCAGCCCCGTAATCGCTGGCTCGGACCACTCGCCGGCATCGCCGCTGGCCTGGGCATTGCCGCGCTCCTGTCCCACTTCGGCCTGGCCGGTGCCGCGGCGCAAAGGCTGGCCAACGCGATCGTGATCGCCTTGATTGCCTTCGCGGTGCTTTGGCTGATTCGTCGCCTGCGTGGCAGCAAACCGGTTGAGCCGGCGTACGCCGCCAACGGTGCCTATGCCAACGGGGCAAACACACAACCGGCGCTGCGCGAGGCCTCGGCGTCGCCGGCGGTGAGTCCGTTGCCCGGCGGGGCCGGCAGCCTGGCCGCAGGCCAGCCGTGGGGCGTGCCCGCGGATTTCGACACCGACGTGTTCCTGCGCCACGCGAAGGTCAATTTCGTCCGTCTGCAAGCGGCCTGGGACGCTGGCAACATGGCGGACATCCGGGAGTTCACGACGCCCGAGATGTACGCGGAAATCAAGATGGATCTCGACGAGCGTGCGCCTGGTGTCAATCGCACCGACGTCGTCAAGCTCGACGCCGAGCTGCTTGGCATCGACGAGGCCGGTGCGGAGCATATGGCCAGCGTGCGCTTTTCCGGCCTTCTGCGGGAGAGCGAGGGGGCGCCGGCGGAGCCGTTCAACGAGGTCTGGAATCTCACCAAGCCCATTGCGGGCGGCGGTGGCTGGCTCTTGGCCGGTATCCAGCAATTGAACTGACGGTGCCTCGCATGTTCGCGTGAGCGAATCCGCCGTCGAATCGGCTTACCTGCCGTACAATGAGAGCCCGCGCCCAGCGCGGGCTTTCTTATTCCTGCCAGTATTCCCATGACCGTTGCCGCCAAACCTGCCGCCAGGCCATTTGCTGCTGCCATAAATCACCTGCTCGCGCGTGAATCGTGGGCGCGCGAACGGCTAAGCCAGCATGCCGGCCACACCGCCCAGTTGACTGTCACGCCAATCACCTTGCACCTGCAAGTCACGGAGGACGGCTATGTTCGGGCTCAGGACGAGGTGCCGGCACAGTCCGCGAGCAATGTGCGCATCGAAGTGCCGCTCTCCGCACTGAGTGACTTTGCCGCGGGCGGCCAAGCCGCCGTCATGAAGCATGTGAAAATCGAGGGCGACGCGGAGTTTGCCAACACCATTTCCTATTTGGCGCAGCATTTGCGCTGGGAAGTGGCGGAGGATCTGAGTCGGCTGATCGGCGACACCGCTGCCCATCGCTTGACCGAGACCGCACGCGCCGCGGCCGACCATGCCAAACGCACCGGCAGGACCGCCGTGGAATCGCTGGTCGACTACCTGGTCGAGGAGAACCCTCAATTGGTGCGACGCCCCGAATTGGATGAGTTTTCCGCGCAGGTCACGCGCATGCGTGACGATCTTGCTCGCCTTGAAAAGCGCCTCGAGCGACTGAATCGCGAGATGCCTGCACGGGCATCGTCCCGTTCGTCCCGACCCGACGAGGAGCAATAAGAACGATGCGCATTTTCCGTGTCGCCAAAATCGGGCTGACGATATTTCGCTATGGGCTGGACGAGGTCGCCTTGTCAGGCGTGCGTCATCGCGGCATACGCCTGCTGGTCAAACTAGGCACTTTTGGCCGCAAGCTCGATGCCCCACGCGGCGAGCGCCTGCGCCTGGCGCTCGAGAGTCTGGGGCCGATTTTCGTCAAATTCGGACAAGTGCTCTCCACCCGCCGGGATCTGCTGCCGGCCGATATCGCGGCCGAACTGGCCCGACTTCAGGATCAGGTCCCGCCATTCGACTCCGACACCGCGGTGCGGCTCATCGAGAAATCGCTGGGCGGGCCCCTGGAGGACACATTCGACGAATTCGAGCGAGTTCCGGTGGCCAGCGCATCGATCGCCCAAGTGCACTTTGCGCGCCTCAAAGTGGGGTCGCACGCCGGCAAGGCGGTCGCGATCAAAGTCTTGCGCCCGGGCATGCTGTCGGTGATCGACAGCGATCTGGCGCTGATGCGCGATGTCGCTGGCTGGATCGAGCGGCTGTGGGCCGACGGCAAGCGCCTCAAACCGCGCGAGGTGGTCGCGGAATTCGACAAATACCTGCACGACGAACTCGATTTGATGCGAGAGGCGGCCAACGCGGCCCAACTGCGTCGTAATTTCGCCGACTCGGACCTGCTGTTGGTGCCCGAGATGTACTGGGAATACAGTTCCAGCAACGTACTGGTGATGGAGCGCATGCACGGCGTGCCGATCAGTCAGGTCGAGGTGCTGCGTGAAGCCGGCGTCGATCTGAAAAAACTCGCTGAAGAGGGCGTGCAGATATTCTTCACGCAGTTCCTGCGCGACGGATTTTTCCATGCCGACATGCATCCGGGCAACATTCTCGTGAGCATCGATCCGGCCACTTTCGGCCGCTACATCGCGCTCGACTGCGGCATCGTCGGGGCATTGTCCGAGTTCGACAAAAACTACCTGTCGCAAAATTTCCTGGCATTCTTCCGGCGCGATTATCACCGGGTCGCCGCGTTGCACCTTGAATCGGGCTGGGTGCCGCCCGATACGCGCGTCGAGGAGCTGGAGGGGGCGATTCGGGCCGTGTGCGAACCTTACTTCGATCGCCCGCTCAAGGAAATTTCGCTCGGGATGGTATTGATGCGATTGTTCCAGACATCGCGCCGATTTCACGTCGAGATTCAGCCGCAACTGGTGCTGCTGCAAAAGACGCTGCTCAATATCGAAGGACTCGGGCGACAGCTCGACCCCGATCTCGATCTCTGGAAAACCGCCAAGCCGTATCTCGAGCGGTGGATGAGCGAGCAGCTCGGCCTGCGGGGGTGGCTGGACCGCCTGAAGGCCGAGATTCCGCAATGGAGCAAGACGCTGCCGCAGTTGCCGCGCCTGGTGCACCAGGCGCTCTCGACTCACACGACGCCGCCCAGCGACGCGCTGCTGCGTGCGCTGCTGGAGGAGCAGCGCCGCACCAATCGCTTGATCAACAGCACCTTGTTCCTGCTGGGCGGCGTCGCCGTCGGCGTGATCCTGACCTTCCTGTGGATGTCCCTGGCATGAGCGACAAACCGCAATTCGCCAATCGTGATCCGGGCGATCCTGCTTTTTGGGACGAGCGCTTCGAGCACGCCTTCATGCCCTGGGACGCCGGCGGCGTGCCGCGGGCGGTGCGCGACTTCGTCAACGCCGAGCCGGCCCCGCTGGCGACGCTGATTCCCGGCTGCGGCGCCGCGCACGAGGTCGGCTGGTTGGCCGAGCGTGGCTGGCCGGTCAGCGCGATCGATTTCTCCGCTGCGGCGGTAGCGGCTGCGCGAGCCGGCCTTGGCCCCTATGGCTCGCATGTGCGGCAAGCCGATTTTTTTACTTTCGAGCCGGCAGAGCCCGTAGATTGGGTGTACGAGCGGGCGTTTCTGTGCGCGTTGCCGCCGCACCTGCGCGCGGCATACGCGCAGCGCGTCGGCGAACTGCTCCCGGCCGGGGGGCGATTGGCGGGCTTTTTCTTTCTCGGCGAGACGCCCGGCGGGCCGCCCTTCGGGATGGATCGCGCGACGTTGCTGGCCCTGTTATCGCCGGCGTTCTCACTCGTGCAGGAAACGCCGGTCGACGACTCATTACCGGTTTTCGCCGGGCGGGAGCGATGGATGGTTTGGCGGCGCCGCTAACGAGCACGGGCCGTTCATGCACGCCTGCGCGAATCTTGCCGCGGGTTCGCGAGACGATCCCCGAAAAGCCAAACAAGGGGTTATAATTCAAGGCTTTGGTGCGACACGCACGCTCGTGTCCGGTGGCGTCCTGTGAACGCATGAGTGGCAAACTGGTCCTGGGCGACCAGCATGAAGTGGTGAGGCGAAGTCCGGAGTAGGTGGGCCGGATGTCGCCAATGGCGAAACCCGGTAAATGGTTATGCCGGGCAGCGCATTGCAATGGTCTGATTACCGTCAGGCTCCGCCGAGTTAGCGGTCTTTTTTCCGCTGACAAAGCGGAATAGAGGTTTGCAATTCCCACACCTTTGGTGAGGGAGTTACTTTGAGGATACGAGCGAAAGCTCGGTGTGTCATTGTTCGGCCCCATCAGTAGTTGGGGTGGAGGTAGAGAACCTGCTGTACGACTAGCAGTAGCCTAGGAAGACATGCGTCACTGGTAACGGTGGGGTGTGAAGCTCTTCTGACAATAGGTCCCCATATGTTTTGGCGGATGACAATCGTGAGGTTTTCATTCGGATACTCCTAGCAGCAAAGGGGTTGAGAGCCTAGGCTGGCTGACATGGTTAATGGAAGTGAACTGCTGATAAACCTCGTAAGAATTGATGTGCCAAAGCTGCTGATAGGCACTAACCAAAATGGTATGTGGTCGGATAACTCGCTCAAAGCTCGAGTTACGTCGTCGTTAGACCACCGGGGAAGAGGCGGAACCTAAATCAGTCGTGTGACATGCCGGGAACGTGGTAAGCCCGTATAGCTGCCTGTCGTGATTGGATAGGCAGGTGAACCGTAAGGGACACTGTTGGCTGTGCGGGTATGGGAGGACGGAAAAAGCGAAGGTCGGACTGTAATGGTTCGAATAGGGATTGAGACATTATCTCGTGCGAAAGCAGGCAGACTTCCGTCTGGTCTACCGTCGCAAGATGGCTGACTGACCCTTGAAACTTGGCATGCTTCGGGCGCTCGCGTCCGAGGCATTTGAAATTTCCCCAGCGGGGGGCGTATCGCTCCCCGGCTGGGGAAGATGCGTCTTCTGTCTGGGGATTTCTTTTTCCAGATAAGGAGAGCAGCATGGGAGTATTTGTCCAAAAGGACAGATCTGCGCTTTCCCACGCGCCGGATGACTGGCATGCCATCGATTGGCGGCGAGTTGAACGGAATGTGAGGGGAATGCAGATTCGAATTGCGAAGGCGACGCGGGAAGGCAACTGGCGCAGGGTGAAGGCCCTGCAAAGGATGTTGACTCGCACGTTGTCCGCAAAGTTGTATGCGGTACGACGGGTTACCCAAAACACTGGCGCGCGAACGGCTGGAGTCGATCGCGAACTGTGGGAGACGCCTGAGCGCCGGCTGGCAGCAGTCGGCGGGTTGAAGCGGCGCGGATATCGACCTCTGCCGTTGAGGAGGGTCTTTATCCCGAAGGCGAACGGGAAGGAGCGCCCTTTGGGCATTCCGACCATGCGGGATCGAGCTATGCAAGCTCTCTACCTGCTAGCCCTGGAGCCCGTGGCAGAGTCAACGAGCGACCCGAATTCTTATGGATTCAGGATCAACCGCTCGACGGCTGACGCCATGTCCCAGCTATTCCTCAGCATGTCCAAAAGAACCTCG
>JAGXBI010000379.1 GCA_018971155.1 Burkholderiales bacterium | reverse complement strand
CGAAGATCGCCATCTTGCGGCTGCCGTTACCCTTGACGGTCTTGATCGCGTCGGCCAGCGGCAGGCTCGCGAAGTCGGTCTTCCGGGCGGCCTGCAGGCTGGCCTCGGTCAGGTTCTTGCGTCCCTGGGTCTGAATGAGCTGGCCCACCAGCATGTATTTCCCGGCACGATCGGCGTAGATGATTTTGTGATCGACATAAACTTCGTAAATGCCGGGCAGCGGCGTTGCCGAGACCTTCGACACGCTCAGGCCGTCGCCCAGGTTCTGGTCCAGCGCGGCCTGCATGGCTGCCACCGTCGGCGGCGTCTCGGCCCAGGCCGGGGCAAGCGCGCCGAGCAGCGCGGCGCACAGCAAGATGCGGCTTACGACAAATGATTTCATGGGGATTATCTGGCGTGCAGTGATTGATACAGCATGTAAAGGGCGACCAGGACGATCATCCCGGCAAAAATGCGGTTCAGCGCGCCGCGCTTGTTGGCGAGATGCCCGGCCGCACGAGCGCCGAGCCATCCGCCGATGACGCCGCCGGCGACGAACTCGATCGCAATCGTCCAGTCGACCTGGCTGGTCAGCGCGTAATTGATCGCCGTAGTCAGTCCGAACGACCCCACCGCGAACAGCGACGTGCCGATCGCTTCGGCGATCGGCATCGGTCCGGCGAACATCAGGCCCGGGACGATCAGAAAGCCGCCACCGATGCCAAAGAACCCCGACAGGCCGCCCGCGCCGAGCCCGGTGCCCCACAGCCGCGGGTGAGCGCCGGGGCTGAGGGTCTGGCCGGGAGCATGCGCCGCCTTGGGCCGCAGCATCAGGAAGGCCACGAAGCACATCAACAGGGCGAAATAGATCAGCAGGCTATGACCGTCGACCAATTTGCCGATCGACGAACCGATGGCCGCGCCGATCACGCCGCTGGCCGCGAACGAAAACGCTGCACGCCAACGCACGCGGCCGGCACGGGCATGCGGAATCAGATTGATATAGGCGTTGGTCGCCACCGCCAGTGCCGACGTGCCGATCACCAGATGAGGGTCTTTCAACCCCACCACATAAAGAATGAGCGGCACTGCGAGAATCGAGCCGCCGCCGCCGACCAGGCCCAGCGAAAAACTGACGAAACCGCCGCACAACGCGGCCACCACGCCTTGGGTCAGCGAGGGCATTGCAAAAATATCCATGATTTCATTGCTCGAAAAGCGCTTGGCCCAATGCGTGCGGGAAACCCTGCGGCGGGGAACCAACGATAGTTGCGGTATTGAATCCGACGCTTGCCGGCGAGATTGCCGGCTGCGGGCTTCATATTACTAGATGAAATAAGCATATATCTATGAGTAATATGGTACGTAAAAGTGCCCGCCTTGTCAAAGCGAAGCACAGCCCTCGTACACGCTCATGCGTGGCGAAGCGGAGGTCGACAGGAGAGAGCGGCCGCACCGGGCCGAGCGAGCCATGAATTAAAGTCGAACTTTAATTCATGGCTTTAAATCTTTGTTTTATTTATATTTATGAAGCAGAACTCATTCGCTGCCCAGGACATGGCCGTTGACGGTGCGGCCGTACATCGAATACTTGGAGTCGTGATACTTGAGGCGCGTGGCCTCGACCGACCCAGTGAAACGCGGATCCTGCGGCCGTTCATGACTATCCATGAAAGTCGCCACGTCCCACGCTTGCTGATCGGTCAGCGAACCGCCCAGGCCCAGCGGCATATTGGCCTTGATGAAGTTCGCCGCGTTCTGGATCGAATGCATGCCAGCACCCCAGTTGAACGAGCGCGCGCCCCACAGCGGCGGGAACACCACCTTGCCGCCACTCGACTGTCCTTGCCCGTCCGGGCCGTGGCATAGCGCGCAGTGCTGCGCAAAAACCTCGCTGCCGCGCGCGTAGCTCGGAGTAAGCGCAGGCGCGGACAGTTTCGGATATCCACGTCCGGCCACCGGCCCGCCGACCGGTGCGCCAGTGGACAGCCAATACGCATAGCTCTCGAGGGCCACCAGCACCGGATCGCCCAGCGGCGGCGCCTTGCCGTTCATGCTGAAGCGGAAGCAGCCTTGCATGCGTTCGGCGAAAGTATTCACGTGGCCGTTTTTGCTGCGATAGGCCGGATAGGAGATATACGCGGCCCACAACGGGCTTGAATTCGGCCGCCGGCCGGCATCGAGGTGGCAACTGGCGCAATTGAGCGAATTGCCGACGAACTGGCCGGCCAAGGTGCCTGTATGGAGAAAAATCTGCTCGCCCAGCTTGACCGACTTGCCGAATTCGCCTTTGGGCATTGCGCTCTCGGGCGGCGGCGTGAACTGCACTGGCGCGGGGCCAGCGGCATTGGCGCCGGACAGACCACCGATGGCGAGCAGCAGGCCAAGCAGGGAGGCGCTGAGCAACGAGTGAGTACGCTTCATTGTCCACCTCCATGTACGTTCGCTTGCGTCGTCACCGGGTGGCCCAAGCCGCCGTAATAGGTCGACACGGCGGTGATATCGGCCTCGGACAGCTTGCCCGCGACCATATGCATCAAGCCCAGGGGCCCTGGCGGGCGGGTACCTGCCTGGAACGCATGCAGCTGGCCTGCGATGTAGGCCGTTGGCTGGCCTGACAGCGGCGGGAATGCCGCGCCCACGCCGATGCCGCCCGGACCGTGGCACTGCGCGCAGGCGGGCAGGCCGGCCAGCCAGCGTCCTCGATTGGCCAGCCAGGCACCGGCATCGGTCGGCTCGATGGCCGCATCATTGATCGGCGGCACGGCAACCGGTGCGGGCAACTGACTGAAATAAGCCGCCACCGCGATGCGCTCGCGCGGCGTCAGCGCCTTGGCGAAGGGCTGCATGATCGGATTCTGGCGCTGCCCGCTGGCAAATGCGTCGAGCTGGCCCACCAGATACGCGACGCTGAGCCCCGCCAGACGAGGAAAGCCCGCCGCCGCGTTTCCTTGCCCCGCCGTGCCGTGGCAACTGACGCAAGCCGATACGCCCTGATTGGTGCCATGCGTGGCAATGGTCTGGCCCAGTGCCACCGGCGCTGCTGCCGCCGCGGACGTAGCGGACGTCGCGGCTGGCATCCCGGGTGTTTGTGCCCGTGCCTGATGCACAATGATGAAAGTACCCGCCAGTGCCGTGGCCAGCAGCCACCATGGGTGTTCGCCTCGGCGTCGTGCCGAGGCTCTTCGGACTCGCTCCATATT
>JAGXBI010000378.1 GCA_018971155.1 Burkholderiales bacterium | reverse complement strand
GTGACCCGTCTGACTTTGCGCTACCGACGGCGCGACGGTATGCACCCGCCCGTGCGTGCCCGCCAACTCGAGCGCGATGCGTGCCAGGCGGCTTTCATCATTCGAGAACACCGAGGCGACCAGCGATCCTTGCCCGCGCCGGGCCAGCGCAACCGCGTCGCGCTCGTCGCCGGCGCTCGTGTCGTAAGGCGCGAGGGTGGCGACCGGACCGAACACTTCGACGTCGTGCAAATGCGCGGCCTGCTCCGGCCGTCGCTGCACGAACAGATGAGGTGCGAGGCACGCGGCAATTGCCGGGTCGGCGTCGACCAGCGGCACCTGCCCACCATCGAATGCCAGTTCCGCCTCCTGGGCCAGCGTGGCGATGCCCTCGCGCACGCTGTCGTACTGGGCGCGACTGACCAGCGCACCCATGCGTACGGCATCGTTGCGCGGATTGCCCACGGTGATTTTGGCCAGCCGGGCGCGCAACGCCTCGGCAGCCGCATCCAGGTGCGGCGCGGGCACGAAAGCGCGGCGGATCGCGGTGCACTTCTGGCCCGACTTGACGGTCATCTCGCGCACCACTTCCTTGACGAACAAATCGAATGCCTCGGTGCCGGGCGTCGCATCGACGGCCAGGATCGCACTGTTCAGGCTGTCCGCCTCGACGTTCAGGCGCGCGCCGCGCTGCACGAATGCCGGGTGGGCACGCAACTGCGCCGCGGTCTGCGCCGAGCCGGTGAACGACACGACGTCGAAGGCTTCGATCCGGTCGAGCAGTCCGGCGGCGCTGCCGCAAATCACCGAGAGCGCGCCCGGCGGCAGAATGCCGGCGTCGACCACGTCGGCCACCATGCGCTGCGTGAGCCAGGCCGTGGCGGTAGCAGGCTTGACGATGACCGGCACGCCAGACAACAGCGCCGGGGCGGCTTTTTCCCACAGTCCCCAGGACGGAAAGTTGAACGCATTGATGAACAGCGCGAGGCCGTGCGTGGGCGTGAGCACGTGCCGCGTGCTAAACGATTGATCCTTGCTCAGGCTGACCGGTGCGCCGTCGCTCAGCACCCGCGCGTCGCCCAGCGTTGTGCCCAGCCTGGCGTAGTGCGACAGCGTGAAGATGCCGCCGTCGATGTCGACCGCCGAATCGTTGCGGGTGGTGCCCGAGTTGGCCAGCGCAATCGCGTAGTAGTCGTCGCGTTTGCTTTGCAGCAGTTTGACCACGTCGCCCAGCAGCGCGGCACGCGCGCCATAGCTCAGTGCGCGCAGCGCCGCTGCGCCCTCGTCGCGGGCAAAACGATATGCCGCGTCGAGATCGAGCCCGTCGCTGGAAACGCGCACCAATGCCTCGCCGGTAACCGGATCGGCCAGCAGGGCGCCGTCGCCGCGCCCGGCGACCCAACGGCCGGCGACGTAGTTTTTCAATAACTCAGTCATGGGGATGAAATCTCTCTAAAGGGGGGCAATCGACGAGCTCGCCTCGTCGATCGGCAAGCAGGCAGCCTGGGGAGCGTTCTATGCGGCAGTCCTGGAAAACTCGATGGCGCCGCCGGGCAACAGGTACAGCACCAGCGCCTGGCCGTTGGCGACCGTGGGGCGGTGAGCGCTGCCCGGTTCATAGACGCACCAGCCGGCGGGGTGGCCGTCGAACGTCGCGCCTTCGGTCAGCGGCATGATCAGGTCGATTTCGCCGTTCGGATGCACGTGGTGAGGACCTGCAATGTTTTGCATGTCAACGACATCGACCGAAAAGCCATGCGTTTCCGGTAGCGCCTTGAATATCCGGCCATATCTGATGCCGCCGGCCTCCCGGTTGCATAGCCAGCCTTCCGCCACGCCGGTCCGGCAGGCATCCGCCAACGCGCGGTAGGCGGCGCTATCCGCGCCATATTCACGATTGAGCCAGGCGGCCAGGACGCCATCGAGCGGGCGTCCTGCCAGACGCGCGGTCACGCCGGCAATCAATTGCTGGAATTCGTTGGGGGACATGGCACGTCTCCTTGTATCATCGTGCGAACAGGCGTGGCTCGGGCGGCGGGTGCCCGAGCGGGCACGGCGACCACGCCGTTGTATTTTTGCCGAGGTGCGATGAAAATTAGCACGCGACAAAACCCACGTCAAGCACTATATTACATAAAATCGAGTGATGGAATTGAAATGATGAAGCAAAGTGCTGCAATGCAACCCATGGAAGTCGTGCCGGAGTCCGATCAGGAGAAGGAAGCGCCGCGCGACCCGTTCCTGAGCGCCATGGGCGAGCGGGTCAGGCTGCTGCGCGCGCGGCGGGGGCTGACGCGCAAGGCGCTGGCACAGGAGGCGGCGGTCTCCGAGCGGCATTTGGCCAATCTCGAGTCCGGCACCGGCAATGCATCGGTCCTGTTTCTGCGGCAATTGACGCACGCACTGAACTGCACGCTGGCGGAGTTGATCGGCGACGAGACCACCACCTCGGCCGAATGGCTGCTGATTCGCGAGTTGCTGCACGGGCGCGATGCCGACTCGCTCAAGCGGGCCCGGCAGGCGCTGGCGGAGCTGTTCGCGCAGGCGCCGCCCGACCCGAACCGGCGGCATCGCATCGCACTGATCGGTCTGCGTGGCGCCGGCAAGTCGACGCTGGGGCGCATGCTGGCCGACGACCTCAAAGTGCCGTTCGTCGAACTCAATCGCGTGATCGAGCAATTGGCGGGCTGTCCGCCGTCGGAGATTCATGCCTTATATGGCGCGAATGCCTATCGGCGCTACGAGCAGCGCGCGCTCGAAGCCGTGATCAGCGAGCATGAGCGGGCCGTGATCGCCTCGCCCGGCGGTCTGGTGTCGGAGACCGCCACCTTCAAACAGCTGCTCGCGCACTGTTATACGGTCTGGCTGCAGGCGTCGCCCGAGGAGCATATGCGCCGCGTGATCGCCCAGGGCGATCTGCGTCCAATGTCCGGCAACAAGGAGGCGATGGACGACCTCAAGCGGATCCTGGCCGGGCGCGCCGAATTCTATGCCAAAGCCGATATGACGTTCGACACCAGCGGCAAGACGCTGGCCGACAGTTATCTGCAACTGCGGGACCGTCTGGCAGTGCGTCTGGCCGGCGAATAGGCACTGATGGCGGAGGCGCGAGTCGCCTCTGCGATAAAATGCATTAAAGTGCTTGACTCGTGCAATCCACTGCACTATGATTCCTGTAACCCGCCAGTCGCGTATTTCAGGAGA
>JAGXBI010000040.1 GCA_018971155.1 Burkholderiales bacterium | reverse complement strand
GAAGCCGCGGGCGTTTTAAGGACCGTCAGGCGCGACTCTCATCGTGGCGCGGGGAGCGATCCCCACAACGACGCCGGATAGATTTACGCAAGCCAATCACAACGTCAAAAATCAGTGTTGCAAAAATGGGGGTGACCATAGATTTTTCATGGGCCGCGCATTTGGCCGAACAAGCGGCAAATCGGACTCCTGTTCATCGGCTTGCCGCGTTGCCCGTTCCCGTATGCTCTGCACATCGGGGCACCGTGCCACCGCGGTGTCGTGCCGCGCGGCGACGGCAGCCTATTAAGCGACCAGGCAGGCCACCCATGAGCATCAACGAGATACCCCCGACGCCGAACGCGGCAACTCCATTCACCTACCGGCTGCTGGGGCTGCCGGTGCTGCTTCGTGAAGCCACCGCCGGCGGCGATCTCACCCCGCTCGGCGCTCAACTGCTCGAATACGTGCGCAACCACGACGACCCCGACGCGCTGCTCGACCTGTCGTTGGTGTTGCAGCTCAAATACCAGAAGCCCGCGGCGCTCGCGGTGCAGGCCCAGGCCATACAACTGCGTCGGCATTATCGGCTCAAGCAGGCCAGCGTCGACCCTGCGCCGTTAAAAGTGCTGGCACTCAAGGCGCCGGGTGATCTGATGGCCAATACCCCCTTCGAATGTCTGCTGGAGCAAGCCGATCTGCAGATCGAAGCCTTCTACATCGACGACCAGCCACTGCGGCCGTCCGATCTGCCCGCGCACGACGTGATCCTGGTGGCGGCCTGCGCCTCCGATCAAAACGCCGAGGTGCTGGTGCGCATCGCCACGCTCATTGCCGATATCGGGCCCGCCGCGCGCGTCTTGAATCGTCCGGGCTGCATCGGTCGAACCACGCGCGACGCGGCCTACGCGCTGCTGGGCGCGGAGCCCGGCATCTGCATGGCGCACACACTGCGCCTGCGCCGCGAACAGGTGCTCGATGCCGTCGCCGGTGGCTTCGACCTGCCCGCCGCACTGGGGCGGGATTTTCCGTTCATCATTCGTCCGGTCGGTTCGCACGCCGGACAGGGGCTCGTGAAGGTCGCCGATGCGGTGTCCCTGGCGCAATACCTGAATGAGTCCGACGCGGCCGAATATTACGTCGCGCCGTTTATCGACTACAGCGATGCCGACGGGCTATTCCGCAAATATCGCATCGTCATCATCGACGGCAAGCCGTTTGTCTGCCACATGGGGATCTCCTCCGAATGGATGGTGCACTACCCCTATGCGGAAATGATCGCGCACCCCGAGCGTCGCCAGGAGGAGGCCGATCTGATGGCGACCTTCGACACCGACTTCGCAGTGCGCCACCGCGACGCGCTGCAACGCATCGCCGATTTGACCGGGCTCGACTATGTCGGCTTCGACTGCGCGGAAACAAGCGACGGGCGATTGCTGATCTTCGAAATCGCCACCGGCATGGTTGTGCACGATATGGACGATAGCGCCACGTTTCCCTACAAGCTGCCACAAATACAACGCGTATTCGCGGCGTTCGAGGCCATGTTGCGGCGAGCCGCCGGGCGGCCCGCATGAGCGCGCGCGATGTCATCCCGATGAAAGCCAACGCACTCAATTTTTCCGGCGGACCCGGCGCCTTGCCTGCCGGCGTTCTGGAACAGACCCGTGAAGCCATCGTGGCGGTGCCGGAGACCGGCATCTCGGTGCTCGGCATGAGCCACCGCTCGGACTGGTTTCGCGCGATTCTCGACGAAGCCGAACAGAATCTGCGGGCGCTGATGAATATTTCGGATGACTATGCAGTCACCTTTCTGCAAGGTGGCAGCAGTCTGCAGTTCGCGATGATCCCGATGAATTTCGCCGCGCATCCGAGCATGCCGCCGGCCTATGTCGTCTCGGGCTACTGGAGCGGCAAAGCCGCGGCCGAAGCAGCCAAGGTCGTGCCCGGGCGCAGCGTTGCCTGGGACGGGCGCGACACCGGCTATCGGCAACTGCCGGAGCTCGATGAACTCGAAACAAGCCCAGGCGCGGCCTACTTGCATTACGTGTCGAACGAAACCGTCGAGGGCGTGCAGTTTCCCGATCGAGACGCGGCGCTGGCCGCACCGGTGATTGCCGACATGTCCTCCGATTTTCTCTCGAAGCCATGCCGTACCGATCTGTTCTCGATGATCTACGCGCATGCGCAGAAGAATCTCGGTCCTGCCGGCGTGACCGTCGCGGTAATCCGGCGCGCGCTGCTCGAGCGCGTTCCGGACGGTTTGCCGGCGATTCTCGATTACCGGACTCATGTCTCACACGGTTCGAACTACAACACGCCTCCGGTATTCGCGATTTATGTGCTGACCTTGATTACCCGCTGGCTGCGCTTCGAGATCGGCGGCCTGCAGGCGATGCAGCGCATCAACGCGAGAAAGGCGCAGCGCCTGTACGACACGCTCGATCGCCTCGGCGATGCGGTGCGCGTTCATGCGCGGCCGCGCTGGCGCTCGCAGATGAACGTAGCGTTCAGCTTCGGCGATGCGCGCCTCGACAACGCATTCGTCGAGGCGGCGCGCGAGCGCGATATTGTCGGTCTCGAGGGGCATCGTTCGATCGGCGGGTTGCGCGCGTCGCTCTACAACGCGGTCACCGAGCCGGCAGTCGACACGCTGTGCGATGCGCTGTCCGAATTTTGCCGGCAGCGGGTCTGAGCCGCCACGCGAGCCGTTGCCTATCGCCCGGCAGCAATACCTAGCCGGCCCGCGCCGCACTGCGCAGCAGGTCCGGTGCATAGCCGACCAGTTTCGACAGGTCGGCCGCGCCTTGCCTGACCGCCTGCTCGATCGATTCGCGCAGCGCGGCACTACCGCGCACCCGATCGGTCGGGCCGGCCACGCTGAGTGCGGCGATGGCCTGACCGGCAGTGTCGAACACTGGCACCGCACACGAATCGATGCTCGACTCGAATCCGGAAAAACTCCACGCACAGCCACGAGCCCGATCGGCCGCAAGCATCTCGTCGAGTTGCGCGTAACTGCTCACGCTTTGTTCGGTTGCGGTCGGCAAGGGCTCGTCGCCGAGCAATGCGCGAACCTCGTCGGCAGACCGATACGCCAGCATGACGCGCCCTGGCGTGGTCAAATGTGCCGCGACGCGACTGCCGACGCGGATGTTGCTGACCAGTGGCGTCTGTGGCGTATGCGCGAGCAGGTATAGCACCTGGCCGCCGTCCAGCACGGTCAGATAACTCGACAGTTCGGTTTGCCGGGTGACCCGCGCCAGCACGCGCCGCGCCGCGCTCAGCATGTCATGCTCGCCCAGCGCGGTAGACGCCAGCGTCAGGAAGCCCAGCCCAAGGCGGTGCCCGCCTTGCGGCAATGCCTCGATAATGCCTTCGTGCTCCAGCGTTGCCAGCAGCCGCATGACGGTCACCCGGTTGATGTCCAGGCGCCGGCCGACGTCGCTCAAGTTGGCGCTCGACCCGCCTTCGGCCAAATACCGCAGCAGCTTGAAAGTCCGGATGACTGGCGAGACCAGTTGCTCCTGTTTGACGTCGCTGTCTTCCATACGCTTATCCGACGAAAAGTTGATTCCGGGCGAGGGCGGGGCGTGCTCGGCATTGCCCCGCGTCGCAGGCTCAGGCGAGCGGCACCTGCCAGGCGTCGTATGCATACACCCAGTCGGCGTTGCCGCCCGCCTTGAGCCAGTTATTGCCGCGCGAGCCGATCTGCACGCGTGCGGTGCGCTCGCGGCGCGATTGCTCGTAGCGCTGCAATGCCTGGCTGACCGATGCCTGCGTCGACAGATCGACCCCGCTCAAATGCCGCGACAGTACCACAGCATCCTCGATCGCCATACCCGCGCCCTGCGCCATGAACGGCATCATCGGATGACATGCATCGCCGAGCAGCGTCATGCGGCCCGCCGACCACACCGGCAGCGGGTCGCGTACATACAGGGCTGACTTCAGCACGCTGTCGCAGGCCTCAAGCAGCGCGCGCGCCTCCGGATGGAAATCGACATACGCCGCGCGCAACTCATCGACGCTGCCCGGCGTGGTCCACGACTCGTGACGCCAGCTGTCTTGCGGCGTCGTCGCAAAAATGAAGATATCGCGCCCCCGGTTCAACGGGAATGTCACGATCTGGCTCTCGGGTGCCGGTCCCCACCACTTGGTGAACGCGTCCAGGTTCGGCACGCCCGCCAGCCGCTGTGCGGGCACCACCGCACGATACGCGACCACCCCGGTGAAGTCCGGATGCTCCGGGCCGAACATCGCCGTGCGCACCGCCGAGTGAATGCCGTCGGCGCCGATCAGCACATCCACCTCGTGCGTGGTGCCGTCGGCAAACGCCAGCCCCACGCTGTCGCGGCCTTGCTCGACGGTGCTCACCTTTTTACCCAGATGCACCACGCCCGCGGGCAACGCGTTCTCCAGCGCCTGCATCAGGTCGGCGCGGTGCATCGTCAATTGCGGCGCGCCATAGCTTTCTTCGGCCGCGCGCGCCATCTCGAGCTTCGACGTGACTTCGCCGCTGTCCCACATGCGGCTGATGCGATAGGTCGGCTGCGCGGCCGTCTCGCGCAGCGCCTCGCCCACGCCCAGGCCATCCAGTGCGCGCACCGCGTTCGGCGTCAGGTTGATGTCGGCGCCTACGCGCGCGAATTGCGCGGCCTGCTCGAACACGGCCACCTCGAAGCCGAGCCGCCGCAATGCAATCGCCGCCGCCAGTCCGCCGATGCCAGCGCCGGTGATGCCAATCAATGGAGATGCCATGTGCCGTCCCTCTTGGAAAAATGATTCAAGCTGTTGGTTATTTGAACGATATGTTCAAATATGAACATATCGTTCAAATATTATCACTTTGGCTTGAGCAAATAACAAGACCCGGCTCAGACGGCCCGATTGGCATCACGGCACGTCGCGCCACGCGTGGCACAAATTGATCACGCGCGCGAATTAACACAGACCGGGTTGACAGGCAATTCGTGCATGTCCCGCTCGCAAATTTGGGCCAGACGCCTAAGCTTTCATTGCGTTCCATATATAGCATATGGTTTCAAATATGGAACACGCGACACTCAGCCCCATGGCGGGGCTCATGATCTTTTCAAACGATACGACGGGAGAACGCGGATGAAACACGTGGTTACGGGGCTCACGCTTGCCTTGGCATGCGCCGGAGCGGCTTATGCCCAAAGCAATGTGACGTTGTACGGCAGCATGGACGCCGGTGTGGCCTACGTCAGCAACCAGGGCGGCAACAGCAAATGGATCGCGGAGCAGGGCGGCACGCAACCCGATCGCTGGGGCCTGCGGGGCGCCGAAGATCTCGGCGGCGGCCTCAAGGCGATCTTCCAGTTGGAAAACGGGTTTTCCACGCTCAACGGCATGACGCTGAGCAGCGGCTCCATGTTCAACCGCATGTCGATCGTCGGCCTGTCCTCGGACCGGCTCGGCACGCTCACGCTCGGCCACATGACGCCGTTCAACATGGACTGGCTGGGGCCGTTCAGCACGGCTTACCTGGGCGAGAACTGGTATATGTTCCACCCCGGCAACATCGACGAGCTGGCCAACACCACGGTGGTCCAGATGAACAACGCAGTGCGCTACGTGTCGCCTAGCTATAACGGCCTGAGCGTCGGCGCGATGTTCGCCTTCGGCAACACCACCAACTTCGCCACCGGGCGCAACTACAGCGTCGGGCTGCACTACGCGAATGGTCCGCTGAAAGCCGCGGCCGTGTACTCCAACGAAAACAACCGTACGCCGAACGTCGCCGGCCTCGGCGTGAGTACCTTCCAGGGCGTACCGGCGGCCAGGTATGCGGCCGACCACGTCGAGAACATGGGCGCGGGGGCTTCGTATGTCGTCGGGCCCTGGTTGCTGCACGCGCTCTACACGCGCGTCAAGCTCCAGTCGCTGGGCCAGTCCGACACCTACCAGTCGTATGACGCCGGGGCCGACTACGCTACCAATCCGGCCAATCGGGTCACGCTGGGCGCGGCGACCACCAGTCTCGCCGGAATGCATTGGACGCAATTCCAGGTCGGCGACGTATACGCCTTTTCCAAGCTCACGCAAATCTACGTCAGTGGCGTCTACCAGCACGCCACGGGCGGCGCGGTGGCGTCGATCAACACCGCCGGCGCGTCGTCCAACGGCAATCAGCTGGTGGTCATGACCGGCGTTCACCACTCGTTCTGAGCGGTGCGCCGGCTGCGTCCGCACGCTTTGCCCCGCGTCGTCTCCAGGCACGGGGCAAGGTCGTGCGGACGCTGAGTTTCATTGAGAAATCAATCTTTCGCGAGAAGTCGGTAAAAGCCCGGATTAGGGTTTTTACCGACGAAAAAAGCAAAGTCGGCCGTGTTTCTTCGTCCTATAATTGATTCATTGGTAAATTGATGTTCCAAATATGGAACGTAAAGCAAACGGAGCGCAACGCTATTTCCGCGCTCTGACCGGCGAATGCCGAATATTCCAGGGCTGATGGTGGAGTCTCATGTTCAGGTCAATCAAATTGCAAGAGTCAAGCGTGGGCAACAGTGAACTGTCGGTGCAGCGCGCTCAGAGTGGCGCGGCCGAGCCGCTTGCCTTCGCGATCGAATACCGAGGCGTGACGCGGCGCTTTCGCAACCGCCACGGCAAGGGCGAGATGACCGCCGTCACCAACGTGTCGCTGGGCATCAAGGCCGGTGAATTCGTCTCGCTGATCGGTCCCAGCGGCTGCGGCAAGAGCACGCTGCTCAATATGGGCGCGGGTCTGTACGCGCCCAGCGAAGGACAGGTCATGGTCGGCGGCAAGCCGGTGCGCGGCCCGAATCCGCATGTCGCCTTCATGCTGCAAAAAGATCTGCTGATGCCGTGGCGCACGATCCAGGCCAACATCGAACTGGGCATGCAGATTCGCGGCAAGTCCCGCGCCGAGCGCCAAAGCGTGGCGCGCAGCCTGCTCGAGCGCTGCCACCTCAAGGGGTTCGAGGCGCACTACCCGCATCAACTCTCCGGCGGCATGCGCCAGCGCGCGGCGCTGGCCCGCACGCTGGCCATCGAGCCCGACGTGCTGCTGATGGACGAGCCGTTCTCCGCGCTCGATGCGCAAACCAAGATGGTGCTGCAGCAAGACCTCGCGCAAATGCTTGCATCCGAAGGCAAGACCGCGCTGATGATCACCCACGACCTGACCGAAGCGATCGCGCTGTCGGACCGGGTGTTCGTCATGAGCGATCGGCCCGGCACCATCATCGAGGAAATCGCCGTAGACCTGCCCGAGCGCGACAGCCCGCTGCAGCGGCGCAAGCTCGCCCGCATGAACGATTACGTCGCGCATCTGATGGACCTGCTGCACGTCGGCCGCGAGGACCACCTCGGCTAAGTGCCGGCATCGGCTGCGACATTTCAAGACATTCCCGGAAACGCTCACATGAAAGCCCTGACCAAATCCCAACTCACCGCAGGCAGCATTTTGCTGCTGCTCGTTTTCGCCGCGCTCTGGCAGTGGGGGCCGCAACTGCTGGGCGTACCGGCCTACGTGCTGCCCCGCCTGTCGGCCACGGTGAGCGAGGCAATCGACATGTTCCAGACCCAGAACCTGTGGATGAACATTGGCATAACGGCCCTCGAAGTGGTGGCCGGCTTCATCGTCGGGTCGCTGCTGGGCGTGGTGATCGGCGTCACGCTGGGCCTGTCGCCGTCGACCGAAGCGATGCTCTCGCCCTACATCCTGGCGCTGCAGATCGCGCCCAAGGTCGCATTCGCGCCGCTGTTCGTGATGTGGATGGGCTACACCGTCTATCCGAAGATCCTGGTGGCCGTGCTGATCGTCTTCTTCCCGGTCATGATCAACGTGCTCAGTGCGGTGCGCTCGGTCGATCCCGACATGGTGAATCTGGTGCGCGCGCTCAGCGGGCATCGCTGGCAGGTGTTCCGCTTCGTCGAATTTCCGTCGGCCATGCAGGCGCTTTTCTCGGGCTTGCGCATTGCCTCCACGCTGGCCGTGATCGGTGTCACGGTGGGCGAGCTGGTCGGCGGCGATCGCGGCCTGGGCTATCTGCTGACCTACGGCGAAGGCCAGGGCAACACCGCGATGGTGTTCGTCTCGATCGCTGGCCTCACGTTCATCGGCATCGTCGCCTACGCGGCGGTGGTGCTGCTCGAACGCCGCGTGCTGCACTACGTGCCGCGCGCCGCGATGAACATGGTTTGAGACGCACGGAGCGCATCATGAGCCAACCCATTGCCGCATCGTCGCTGCACGGCCGCAAAGTCCTGATCACCGGCGCCGCGCGCGGCCTGGGCGAGAGCTTCGCGCGCGCCGCGGCAGCCGCCGGCGCGCACGTCACGATCGCCGACATTCTCGTCGAGCCGGGCCAGGCGCTGGCCCCGGCACTGCGTGCGCAAGGCGCCAGCGCGGAGTTCGTGCCGCTCGATCTGGCCGACCCGGCGTCGGTCGAGCGCGCCGCGCAAACCGCCGCCGAACGGATGGGCGGCATCGATGCGCTGATCAACAACGGCGCGATCACCAACTCCGGCGGCAAGCTGGCCACCGAATTGTCGCTCGATGCCTGGAACGCCGTGATGGATGTCAACGTGCGCGGCACCTGGCTGATGACCGTGGCGGCCTTGCCGAACCTGCGCCAGTCGTCCTGCGCCAGCGTCGTCAATATCGCCTCCGATACCGCCCTGTGGGGCGCGCCGCGCCTGCTCGCCTACGTCGCCAGCAAGGGAGCGGTGATCGCCATGACCCGCTCGCTGGCACGCGAGCTCGGCGAGCATGGCATCACCGTCAACGCCATCGCGCCCGGACTGGTCGAGGTCGAGGCCACCGCCTACGTGCCGGCGGCGCGCCATCAGCAATATCTGCAGGGACGTGCCCTGCAACGCGCGCAGGTGCCCGACGACGTGACCGGGCCAGTGATGTTTCTGCTCTCGGATGCGGCCCGCTTCGTCACGGGCCAGGTGCTGCCGGTCAACGGCGGCTTTGTCATGAACTGATCGCTTACCCGTTAAAGGAGTGCACTATGGCTGAAGCCGATTTCCCCACCCCGTCCACCGATCCCGCGGCCGCCAGCTGGGCGCCGGCGCCGGGCACCAGCTTCGAGCAATGGCTGGAGTCGCGCGTGGCGCGCCTCGAAACCCGCCGCTACGACTGGGACGCCCTGAAGTTCCAGGCCGACTTCGATCCCAAGTACCGGCGCGCCCAAATGCGCTATGTCGGCACTGGCGGCACGGGCGTGGCCAAGGACGTGAACACCGTGCCGGCCGGGCATTTCACCTTTTCGACCATGGTGATTCCGGCGGGCAACATCGGACCGATGCACATCCATAACGATGTCGAGGAAATCTTCTTCGTGCTGCGCGGCAAGGTCAAAGTGATTTGCGAGAAAGACGGCCAGACCTGGGAAACCGTGCTCAAGGACCGCGACCTGATTTCAGTGCCGCCGGGTGTCTACCGCAGCGAAGTCAACATCGGCGACGAAGATGTGCTGATGTGCGTGATGCTGGGTTCGGCCAAGCCGGTCACGCCCACCTATCCGCCCGACTCGCCGCTGGCCAGGATCAAGCGCTAAGGCCAGGACCCGCCATGCATTCGAACGCCAACGACGCGCCCATGTCGCCGCCCCCGAGCGCCACGTCCGCCACGCCGGAGCTGCTGGCGAGCGCGCAGGCGGCCCTGCTCGAGCGGCTGGCCGGGTTCCCGGCGCGCCGCGTGAGCACGCGCGCCGGCCAGATCGGCTATCGCGAAGCCGGCGCGTCGACGGCGGGCACGCCGTTGGTGCTGCTGCACGGCATCGGGTCGGGCGCGCCGTCGTGGCTGGCCCAGCTCGAAGCGCTCGGCGCCACGCATCGCGTGCTGGCTTGGGACGCTCCCGGTTATGGCGAGTCGGCGCCGCTGGCCGCGCGCGAACCCGTCGCGGCCGACTATGCCGATGCGCTGGCGGCGTGGCTCGATGCGCTGGCGATCGAACGTGTGCTGCTGGTTGGACACTCGCTCGGCGCGGTGATGGCCGGTGCCTTCGCGCGCGTGGCGCCGCAGCGCGTAAGCGGTTTGCTGCTGTGTTCGCCCGCGGCCGGCTACGGCGCCGCCTCGGCTGAGCAACGCGCGGCCAAGCGCGACGCGCGCCTGGCTCTGCTCGAATCGCTCGGCCCGGCCGGCCTGGCGGCCCAGCGCAGTGCCAATCTGCTGGCGCCGCGCGCCGAGCCCGGCGCACGCGCCTGGGTCCAATGGAACATGGCGCGCATCGTCCCAGATGGTTACCGGCAAGCCACGCATCTGCTCGCGCAAGCCGATCTGGCTGCCGATCTGGTGGACTACGCCGGACCGGTCGAGGTCGTCGTGGGCGCTGCCGATGCGATAACCCCGCCCGCCGCTTGCGAGCCGATTGCGGCGGCCGCGCGCGTGCCGCTGCAACGCATCGAGGGCGCGGGCCATGCCTGCTATATCGAAACACCGTCGTCGCTGAATGCATTGATCGAAGCGCTCAGCCGGCGGGCCAACGCAAGCGCCAGCGCTTCAAAGTCATGAACAGCCCAATGGACAATCAAGACAAGGCAGACGCCGCCGAGTCCCGTTACTCGGTGCCGGGGCTCGAGCGCGGACTGAAGATTCTCACCGAGTTCACCCCGCGCGAGCCGGTGCTGGGCGCGCCGGAGCTCTCGCGTCGTCTCGGCATTCCCCGCACGACCGTCTTCCGGCTGCTGCAGACGCTCGAGTCGATGGGCTTTCTCGAACGTGCCGGCGGCGACAGGAATTTCCGTCTGGGCGTGGCGGTGCTGCGCCTGGGCTTCGAATACCTGAGCTCGCTCGAGCTGACCGACCACGGCATTCCGGTGCTGGAGAAGCTGCGTGACGCGACCGGCTTCACCAGCCACATCGTGATCCGCGACGGACGCGACATCGTGTTTGTCGCCAAGGCGCAAAGCGTGGCGCCGGTGTTCAGCTCGATCAAGGTCAATGTCGGCACGCGGCTGCCGGCGCACGCCACCGTGCATGGTCACGTGCTGATGGGCGACCTGACACTCGACGAACTCACGCGGCTGTACCCGGAGGGACGCCTGGAGAAATTCACCGCGCAAACCCCGGCCACCGTGCACGACCTGTACGAGCGGGTGCGCGAGGATGCCGCACGCGGCTACGCGGTGAGTTCGTCGTCGTTCGAGCGCGGCATCTCGGTGGTCAGCGCACCGGTGCGCAGCGATCTCGGGCGCATTGTCGCGGCCGTGACGGTCACCATCCCGCGCGCCGAAATCGATCAACCGCTGCTCGACAGCGATTTGGTGGGGCAGGTCAGGCAAGCGGCCGCCGATCTGTCGCGTCGCCTGAACTACCGGCCGGCGCCAACTGCTCAGGCACCGTCGCCGGCACGTGAATCAATGGAAATCAAATGATGAAGATAGACCTCAGCGGGCGGGTGGCCGTAGTCACGGGGGGCTCCTCCGGGATCGGGCTGGCCAGCGCCGAGATGTTTCTTGCGGCCGGCGCCTCGGTAGCCGTCTGCGGGCGCGACCCCGAGCGTCTGGCCACGGCCGAAGCGAGATTGCGCGAGCGGCATCCGGATGCGCAGCTGCTTGCCGCGCGTTGCGACGTGCTCGCCGCCGATGACGTCGCGGCATTCGCCGGGCAGGTGCGGGAACGCTTCGGCCGGGTCGACATGCTGATCAACAACGCAGGTCAGGGCCGCGTCTCCAAATTCGCCGACACCACCGACGACGCATGGCGCGAAGAGCTCGAGCTCAAGTACTTCAGCATCATCCGGCCCACGCGCGCGTTCTTGCCGATGCTGCGCGCGGCCGCCCCGGCGACCATCGTCTGCGTCAATTCGCTGCTGGCGCTGCAGCCGGAGCCGCATATGGTGGCGACCTCCTCGGCGCGCGCCGGCGTGCAGAACCTGGTGCGTTCGATGGCCACCGAATTCGCGCCCGACGGGATTCGCGTCAACGCGATCCTGATCGGTCTGGTCGAGTCCGGCCAGTGGCGCCGGCGCTTTGCCGCGCAGGCCGCGCCAGGGCAAAGCTGGGAGGACTGGACGCAGGAGCTCGCGCACAAGAAAGGGATTCAGCTGGGTCGGCTCGGCCGCCCCGAAGAAGCCGCGTCGGCCATATTTTTTCTGGCAACCGCCTTGTCCTCGTACACGACGGGCAGCCATCTCGATGTTTCTGGAGGCTTAGCAAGACATGTCTAAACAAACCACCGTGGGCGAACTGATCGCGGCGTTTCTCGAGCAGTGCGGCGTGAAAACCGCGTTCGGCGTGATCTCGATCCACAACATGCCGATCCTCGACGCGATTGCCCGGCGCAATTGCATCCGCTATGTCGGTGCGCGTGGCGAAGCCGGCGCCGTCAACATGGCCGATGGCCTGGCGCGCGTCTCCGGCGGCCTCGGCGTGGCCTTTACCAGTACCGGCACGGCTGCGGGCAATGCCGCCGGCGCGATGGTCGAGGCCCTCACGGCTGGCACGCCGCTGCTGCATATCACCGGGCAAATCGAAACCGAATATCTCGACCGCGACCTGGCCTACATCCATGAAGCCCCGGACCAATTGACCATGCTCACCGCCGTGTCGAAGGCGGCGTACCGCGTGCGTTCGGCCGACACCGTGCTGGCGACCCTGCGCGAGGCGGTGCGGGTTGCGCAAAGCGCGCCCAGCGGCCCGGTCAGCGTGGAGATCCCGATCGACATTCAGGCCGCCGCGATCGACTGGCCGGTGGACATTGCCGCGCCGCACGTCGGCATTGGCAGCCACGATGACGCGCGGGTCGCGCGCCTGGCCGATGCGCTGGCCGGCGCACGCCGTCCGCTGCTGTGGCTGGGCGGCGGTGCGCGCGGCGCCGGCGCCGCGGTACAGCGCTTGCTCGACATGGGTTTTGGCGTGGTGACCAGCGTCCAGGGGCGCGGCATCGTGCCGGAAGACCATCGCGCCACGCTCGGTGCCTTCAACGTGCATCCGGCCGCCGAGGCCTTCTACAAGACCTGCGACGCGCTGCTGGTGGTGGGCTCGCGCCTGCGCGGCAACGAGACGCTCAAATACAAGCTCAAGTTGCCGAGCCCGCTGTACCGCATCGACGCCGATGCGCTGGCCGACAATCGCGGCTACCCGAACGAGCTGTTCGTCCATGGCGACGCCAGCGCGGTGCTCAATGCGCTGGCCGACAAGCTGGCCGGGCGCATCGCGATCGATCCGGCCTTCCTGCCCGACCTGGCCGCCACCCGCGAGCGTGCAGTCCAGCAGGTCGCCGAAGGGCTCGGGCCGTATCGTCATCTGGTCGAGGCGCTGCAGCGGGCGGTCGGGCGCGACTATAACTGGGTGCGCGACGTCACGATTTCCAACAGCACCTGGGGCAATCGCCTGCTCAAGATTTTCTCGCCGCGCGCCGGCGTTCACGCCTTGGGCGGCGGCATCGGCCAGGGCCTGCAGATGGGCATCGGCGCGGCGCTGGCCGGGGCCGCGCAAAAGACCGTCTGCCTGGTGGGCGACGGTGGCCTGATGGTCAATGTCGGTGAGCTGGCCACGGCGGTGCAGGAGCGCGCCAACCTGCTGGTGATTCTGATGAACGACAAATGCTACGGCGTGATCCGCAATATCCAGGACGCCCAATATGGCGGACGCCGCTGTTACGTCGATCTGCACCAACCGGAGTTTGCGGCATTCTGCGCGAGCCTGGGCATGCGCCACGAAAAGATCGATGCGATCGACCAGGCCGAAGCCGCCATCGCGCGCGGGCTGGCTCATGACGGCCCGGTGCTGCTCGAAGTCGACATGCTCTCGGTGGGCCAGTTCGCCGCGCAATTCGCCGGCCCGCCGGTACGGGAGCCGGCCCATGCGTGACGCCGCCGCTCACCCGGTCGATGTCGCGCTGATCGGCTTTGGCGCCATCGGCTCGATGGTCTATCACGAGTTCGAACACGATCAGACGCTGCATGTGGGGCACGTCATCGTGCCCGAGCGCGATGCCGAGCGGGTGCGCCACAGCGTGCAGCCCGGCGTCGAGGTGATCACCTCCACCGCGCAACTCGGCGGGCGGCCCGACTACGTGCTCGAATGCGCTGGCCACAGCGCGTTGGCCGGCCACGTGGTGCCGCTGCTCAAGGCCGGCGTCGATTGCGCGGTGGCCTCGATCGGCGCGCTGTCGGATGTCGCGTTGCTCGATGCGCTGGAACAGGCCGCGCGCGAAGGCGGCGCCACGGTTACGCTGCTGTCCGGCGCAATCGGCGGCATCGACGCGCTGGCCGCGGCCCGCCAGGGTGGACTCGACGAGGTCGTCTATACCGGCCGCAAGCCGCCGCTGGGCTGGCAGGGCACGCCTGCGGAGTCGGTGGTCGATCTCGCCTCGCTGCGCGATGCCACGGTGATTTTCGAAGGCAGCGCGCGCGACGCCGCGCGCCTGTACCCGAAGAACGCCAATGTGGCTGCCACGGTGGCGCTGGCCGGACTCGGGCTCGATCGCACCCGCGTGCGGCTGATCGCCGATCCGGCGGTCACCCGCAATGTGCACCACATCCATGCGCGCGGCGCGTTCGGCGACATGTCGCTGGAAATGGCGGGCAAGCCGTTGCCCGACAACCCCAAGACCTCAGCATTGACCGCGTTCAGCGCGATTCGCGCGCTGCGCAATCGCGTCGCGCGCTGCGTGATCTGAAAGTCGAAACGTCAGGCCTACATCATGAGTGCAAACGATTTGTTGAATAACTTCTCCAGCGACATTCTGGTCGGTGGCCAGTGGCGTGCCGGGCGCGGCGCGCGCTACGCCAGCCTGTATCCGGCCGACGAAAGCGTCAACGCCGAAATCGCCGCGGCCGACGCGAGCGACGCGGCCGAGGCGGTGGAGGCGGCCGATGCCGCGTGGCGCCGTGCCGACTGGTCGGGGCTCAAGCCGCATCAGCGCGCCGCGGTGCTGCACCGCATCGCCGACCTGATTCACGCGCGCGCCGAGCCGCTCGCGCATTTGCAACGGCGCGACAACGGCAAGCCGATTACCGAGACGCGCGCGCTGGTGGCCAGCGCGGCCGGCACGTTCCGCTATTTCGCGGCGTGTCTGGAGACGCTTGAAGAAAATCTCACGCCGCAGCGCGGCGACTACCTGAGCATGAGTGTGCATGAGCCGCTGGGGGTGGTCGCGGCGATCACGCCATGGAATTCGCCGATCGCCTCCGACGCGCAAAAGCTGGCGCCCGCGCTGGCCGCCGGCAACGCGGTGGTGCTCAAGCCGGCTGAAGTCACGCCGCTGGTGTCGCTCGAACTCGGCCGCATTTGCCTGGAGGCCGGCGTGCCGCCGGGCGTGCTCAGCGTGCTGCCGGGCAAGGGTTCGATCATCGGCGACGCACTGGTGCGCCACCCCAAGGTCAAGAAGGTCGCATTCACCGGCGGCACCGAAGTCGGGCGCGGCATCGCGCGCCTGGCGGCCGACAAGCTCATGCCGGTGTCGCTCGAATTGGGCGGCAAGTCGCCCACCATGGTATTCGCCGACGCCGATCTCGATCATGCGGTGGCCGGCGTGCTGTACGGCATTTTCAGCTCGTCGGGCGAGTCGTGCATCGCCGGTTCGCGCCTGTTCGTTCATGCCTCGGTGCACGATGCGTTCGTCGAACGGCTGGTCGCCGGCGCGCGCGCGCTGCGCGTGGGCGACCCGCTGCGCGAGGATACCCAGATGGGGCCGCTGGTCACCGGGGCTCACCGCGCCTCGATCGAGCGCTACGTCGAGCTCGGCCTGGCCGAGGGCGGGCGCCTGCTGTGCGGCGGGGCGCGGCCGGCCGGCGAGGGGCGCGACAAGGGTTATTTCTATTTGCCGACGATTCTCGCGGGCCTGAACAACGAAGCGCGCATGTGCCGCGAGGAGATTTTCGGTCCGGTGCTGGCCGTGATGGCGTTCGACGACGAAGCCGATCTGCTGCGCCAGGCCAACGACAGCGTCTACGGCCTGGCCGCCGGCATCTGGACGCGCGACTACACGCGTGCCTGGCGCGTGGCCCGTGCGCTCGAGACCGGCACGGTCTGGATCAATACGTACAAGCAGTTTTCGATTTCCACCCCTTTCGGCGGCTGGAAGGAAAGCGGGGTGGGGCGCGAAAAAGGCCGTCTGGGCCTGCTCGAATACACCCAGCAGAAAAGCCTGTATTGGGGCCTGAACGAGGCGCCGCTGCCTTGGGCCGCGAGCGCATGAATGCTGTTACCCACGGCGACGGGGGAGTCGCCCGGCAATTTCTCTTACCTTGAGCGAGGAGTCCATGTCTTCAAAATTCTCTGAATCCGTCCGGCATTTTTCCGCGCGCATGTCGCGCCGCC
>JAGXBI010000377.1 GCA_018971155.1 Burkholderiales bacterium | reverse complement strand
GGCCCGCGTCGGGTGCATAGGCATCAGATTCAGCAGCAAATACTTGAAAAAGCTTGTTATTTTAACTGATTTTTACAAAGCTGTACCAGCGCCGAGGCAAAGTCCTCGTGCCGCGCCAGGTGTTGCGCCCAGGCTCGTGCGTGGGCACTGAGCGCCGGCATGGCCTGCGCGAGTTCCTTCCAAGCCGCGGCAAGCGCCGACGCCTGCGACGGCGGGCCGAAACCGTTCCAGCCGTGCCAGAATCGCTGCAGCGCCGCAGCCGCCGATGCCGGCAGCGCGGCGCAATAGAGCCTCAGGAAAGCATCCAGCTTGAGCTCGTGCGCGGCGTCGGATTGTGGATAAATGTGCCAGGCCATCGGCCTGGCGGCCCATTGGGCACGCACGAAGGAGTCTTCGCCGCGCACGAAATTGAAGTCGCACGCCCACAACAACTGGTCGTAGCGGTCCTGGGGCAGGAACGGCAAACCATGTGCGCTCAGAGCGCCTTGCCTGGCGCTATCGCCAGGTCCCAGCGATTGCTTGCCGAAAAAGGCGGCAGCCTGGGGGCTGATGCGCCCTTGCGGGATCAGGCAGGTAACCGGGCGAGGGCCGTCGCGCCATGCCGCGAGCAAGGCCGGCAACGCCGGGTTTTCGTAGGCGAACAACGATATGGCAAGGGCTTGCGGCTCCGGTTGCGGCAGACGCAGCGTGTGCCAAAAATCCCGCCGCGCTTGCTCATGCGCCTGAAACGCATCGCGCCGTGCGAGCAGATCGTGCTCGCGCAGCAAGCCGCCGGTGGCGGCGCTGAAGCCGGGGAAGAAAAAAATCTTGGTCAACGGCAGGCGAGGGTGGGGGGAGCGCTGCAAGTGACAGCCGTCGACCCAGTCTTCCGCGCTCAGATACTCCATATTCAGCCACACTGGCGCCGGCTTGCACTCGGCCATCGCGTGCAGATAAGCCTGCGGAATGTCGCAGGCGAACGCCTCGATAACCACATCGGCCGGCCTCTCGGCCGCCGGTGGCGCCGGCCATGGGGTCGGCCAGTGCCGCACGTCGACACCATCCAGGCTCTGGCTGGCGACCTGCGCGTCGATCTCCGGACGCAGGCGGGCAAAGCTGGCGAGATCATCCACCCACAACCGCACCGCCCAGCCGTGCTCGGCGGCCAATTGCCGCGCCAGGCGCCAGCACACGCCGATATCGCCGTAGTTGTCGACGACCGTGCAAAAAATATCGCAGCGCAAGCCCATCAGCGGCTATCCCGTGGTTTGATCTAAACTTGCAATTTTAGCCGGAAGCCGCACGCGCCTTGGCGCGCCAGCGGGCCCAGCCGCACCGCAGCATCCCGACTCATGACCGACACCGCTCCTGCCGACACGCCGTTCGACGCCAAATCCACGCTGGCTCAATTGCCCCACCTGCCGGGGGTATATCGCTACTACGATGTGGCCGGCACGGTGCTGTACGTGGGCAAGGCGCGCGACCTGAAAAAGCGCGTATCGAGTTATTTCAACAAAACCCAGCTGTCGCCCCGCATCGCCCACATGGTAAGCCGCATCGTGCGGCTTGAGACGACCGTCACCCGCTCCGAAGCCGAAGCGCTGCTGCTCGAAAACAATCTGATCAAGGCGCTGCGCCCGCGTTACAACATTCTGTTCCGCGACGATAAGTCGTACCCCTATCTGAAAATCACCCAGCATGCGTTCCCGCGCATGGCGTATTACCGCGGCGCGACCGATCGCAAGCATCAATATTTCGGGCCATTCCCGGGCGCCTGGGCGGTGCGCGAGAGCATGCAGATCCTGCAGAAGGTTTTTCAGTTGCGCACCTGTGAAGACTCGGTTTTCGCCAACCGCACGCGCCCCTGCCTGCTGCACCAGATTCACCGTTGCACCGCGCCGTGCGTGGGGGCCATCAGTGCCGAGGACTATGCCCGCGACGTCCGCAATGCCGCCGGTTTCCTGTCCGGGCGACAAAACGAAGTGCTCAAGGCGCTCGAGGCAAAGATGCTGGCATACGCCGCCGAGCTCAAATTCGAGCAGGCCGCCGCGGTGCGCAACCAGATGAGCGCATTGTCCGGCGTGCTGCAGCAGCAGTCCGTGGAGACCAGCGGCGACGTCGACGCCGACGTGCTCGCCGTAGCCTTCGAGGGCGGCCGGGCATGCGTGAATCTGGCGATGGTGCGCGGCGGCCGGCATCTGGGCGACAAGGCCCATTTCCCCGCGCACCTCGATACGGCGGCGCTCGATACCGGCACCGACACCGACGCCGAATCCACCCGCGCCGGCGAACTCGAGAGCGGTATCCTCGAAGCCTTCGTGGCACAGCACTACCTGGGGCAGACGATTCCGCCGTTGCTGATCGTCAGCCATGCATTGCGCGAACGGGAGCTGATCGACCTGCTGGCCGAGCAGGCCGGGCGCAAGGTCAGCGTCGTGCGCCAGCCGCAGGGGCGCCGCCGTGCCTGGCTCGACATGGCTAGGCAAAACGCCGGGCTCGCGCTATCCCGTCTGCTGGCCGAGCAGGGCACGCAGCAGGCGCGCACTCGCCAACTGGCCGACACCCTCGGGCTCGATCTCGAGGATTTGGGCGACCTGCGTATCGAGTGCTTCGATATCAGCCATACGGCTGGCGAGGCCACCCAGGCGTCCTGCGTAGTGTTTCATCACCACAAAATGCAGAACGGCGAATACCGGCGCTACAACATCACCGGCATTACGCCCGGCGATGACTACGCTGCCATGCGCCAGGTCCTCACCCGCCGCTACGGCAAAATGATCGAAGCCGAAGCCGAGGCAGCCGACGAGGCTATCGAGGAAGCTTCGCACGAGGCGCAAGCGCAAGACGCCGCGCAGGCCGAAACGCCATCCGCAGCCACCGCGCCTGCCGCTCCGGTGATGCCCAATCTGGTACTGATCGACGGCGGCAAGGGACAGGTCGAGGTCGCGCGGCAGGTCTTCGAGGAACTCGGCCTCGATGTCGGGCTGCTGGTTGGAGTGGCCAAAGGCGAGGGTCGCAAGGTCGGGCTGGAGACCCTGGTCTTCGCCGACGATCGTGCGCCGCAGGAGCTCGGGCGCGAGAGCGCGGCGCTCATGCTGATCGCCCAGATTCGCGATGAGGCCCACCGCTTTGCCATCACCGGCATGCGCGCCAAGCGCGCCAAGGCTCGCCAGGGCTCGCGCCTCGATGAAATCGAAGGCATCGGCGCCAAGCGGCGCCAGCGCCTGCTGGCGCG
>JAGXBI010000376.1 GCA_018971155.1 Burkholderiales bacterium | reverse complement strand
GGCGGACAACAACAACCTGAATTTCCCGACCTCGCTGCCTACCGGCAACGGCGTATGGGCGCTGACCGCCGGCATTTCCGTATTGCGAACCTACGATCCGGTCATTCTGTTCGGCAGCCTGGCGTATACCTACAACCTGCCGCGCTCGTTCTCCGATATCTCGCCGATCCCGAGCGTGGTCACGCCGGCCAAGGTCAAACTGGGCGACGTGCTGCAAGTCGGCGCCGGCATCGCACTGGCGCTCAACGACAGGACCGCGCTCAGCCTGTCGTATTCGGCCGCCATTTCCCAGGCCACCAAGACGCAGGCGCCGGGCGAGGGCTACGTGACGGTGCCCGGCAGCTCCAGCAATGCCGCCTCGCTCAATGTCGGCCTGAATTACGTGATCAACAAGCACTGGACCTTCAACGGCTACTTCGACGCGGGCATGTCGCCGGATGCGCCCAACTACGTGATCGGGATTCGCTTCCCGTACACGTTCTGAGGGCGGGCATGCGAGCGCGCAAAGCCACCCACGCGATCGCCGGCCGGGCTTGCAAGTCCGCGCCGGCGCGCGGCCCGGCCGCGATATTCGCGGCCGCGCTCACGCAGTGGTCCGACGGGAGGCGAAGTTTGGATACGGCGGGTATTCAGCGCGCGGGCGGATTCGCCGGGCGCGACGAGAAATTGACCGGCAAGAGCATCGGCGCGGTATGGCTGCCCACCGAGACACGCAGGCTGTTGCCGCTCGCGACGCTCAGCGAGGTCGACTGGAAGTTGCCCGGCGCGGCGGCCTGGTCCTGGGGCTTCGGCGCCGGGGCCGGCGGCAGGATTTCATCCCAAAGCTTGACCGAACTCATGGCGACGTTTTGCGCCAGGAGTATCGTTGGACCGTGCAATTGGGTTCCGTGGGCCGCAGCCAGCGTGATGTCGTTGATCGGCTCGGCGCCGGCGCCCTCGAGCAGGGCAGTGCCGGCAACGGTTTGCTGCGCCCGGCAGGCACTCGTGCCAAGCAGGCAAAACAAAACCGTACCAAGCGCCAGGCGCGCAAATGTGGAAGTCATGAGAATTGGTTGAACCGTTGGTCCCCGAACCCGGTACACGCTGTATTGTATGGCGAACGGGGGGAAAGGAAAGGGAAATAAATGGGGTCGGTGTCGATATCGCGGGCGTCGAGATGGCGCGCCGCCGCAGCCCTTGCGAGTGTGATTGACGCACCAGCTAGGGTAAATCCGCTGACGATTATCTGGCGACTTCCTTGATAGAGTTCAAAGGCGTTGGATTGGCCAAACACCGTTGCGCAAAATAAGTCGGACCAAAACGACGCGACACGCGGGGCGAATAATAAAAACCGGGGATTCCATGCGCGTTTTATTTGTTGGCGACAATCAGCGGATCGCTGATGCCATGCGAGAGGCTCTGGGGGCGCGCGAAGCGCCCGCGGAGCTGCACGCCGTACCGTCGTGCCCGGCCGCGGTGGCCTGGCTGGCCAGTTCCGAGTCCACCCAGTGCGTGGTCATCGAAGACAAAGCGATGCTCGACGAACACGGGGAGCCCAGCACGACGCAAGCCCGTTTGCTCAAACTGGCGCCCACCCTGGTGGCCACCACCGAGCCGCGCCTGGACGACATCCTGCGCTGGCTTCGGCTGGGCGCTGGCGGGTGCCTGGCCTATCCCGCCGAGCGCCGCGTGATCCTTGGCGCGCTCTATCTCGTCTCGAGCGGCGAGTATTACCTCCCGCGCGAGGTCGTCGCGCACCTCCTGTCCGAGCCGGCCGCAGCCATGGCCGGAGATGGCCGCGGTGCCGCGGCAAACGGTGACGGCAGCGACGAACTGGCGCGGCTTGGCATCTCCCGCCGACAGTACGAAATCCTGACGCTGCTCTCCCGCGGCTTCTCGATCAAACAGATCTGCCAGCATTTGCTGATCTCCGAAGGCACCGCCAAAACCCACATCAGCGCGCTGTATCGCCGGCTCGGTGCGCGCAATCGCGGCGAGGCAATTTACATCGCCGCGCAACGCGGTGCCCGCCAGTTGTTCGAAGACCGCTCGCATTGACCCTATCGCGATCGCCCCGGGCGTTGCTTCGGTGCAACAGCGGGCTCGCATGACCGGATGCCGGCACGGCCTGCCGTGGCATCGGCGCGTCTTTGTGTCCACCAAACACGTTCCCCTTGCGATCGGGGCGGCGCCCATCGCCCCAAGACGCGAACCTGACACGCATCTGCGGTAAAACACCGGCAGCACACCGGGTCCGATGGCGGCGGCAATCGCCGCCGGTGTGTTAGGCTTGGACGCCATTTTGGGCGAAGCCGGCCGGCGCCGCGCCGCGCCGTCCTGATTCGGCAACTCGGCCGCGCTAACGCGTTTGCCACCCGCTTTCCTAAGTTACAATCCAGACATGCAAATTCTGCTCAGCAACGACGACGGCTATCAGGCGCCCGGTCTGGCCGCGCTTTACGAGGCGCTCGCGCCGCTTGGCGACATCACCGTGGTGGCGCCCGAACAAAACTGCAGCGGCGCCTCGAACTCGCTGACCCTGCAGCGGCCGCTGTCGGTGTTCAGTGCCGCCAATGGATATCGTTTCATCAATGGCACGCCCACCGATTGCGTGCACATTGCCCTGACGGGGTTGCTCGAGCACCGGCCCGACATCGTCGTATCGGGTATCAACAACGGCCAGAACATGGGCGAAGACACGCTTTACTCGGGCACCGTGGCCGCGGCCACCGAAGGGTTCATGTTTGGCATTCCGTCCTTTGCCTTCTCGCAGGTCAACAAGGGCTGGGACCACCTCGAGTCGGCCGCCCGCGTGGCCCGGGAGATCATCGAACGCTACCTCGAGCAGCCGCTGGCCTCGCCGTTCCTGCTCAACGTCAATATTCCCAATCTGCCTTACGAGGCGATCAAGGGCGCGCGCGCGACACGCCTGGGCAAACGCCATCAGTCGCAGCCGGTGATCCGGCAGGAAAGCCCCCGCGGCGAGCCGATCTACTGGATCGGCCCGGCGGGCGACGCGCGCGATGCGAGCGAAGGTACCGATTTTCATGCGGTCGCTCGCGGCCATGTCTCCGTCACCCCGCTACAGCTCGATTTGACCTACACCGCGCAACTGCACGCAGTTCATGACTGGCTGGAGAACGCGGGAGTGGCCGCCAAATGAGCCAATTGCCGGCCAAGCGATTTCCCCTGCCGCTGTCCGAAGTCATCGACCCATCCGGCAAGCGCGCCGCCG
>JAGXBI010000375.1 GCA_018971155.1 Burkholderiales bacterium | reverse complement strand
CATCCTGATTATCGGCGCGGGGCCGGCCGGCCTGTCGGCCGCGGCAGTTGCCGCCGGCTGCGGCGCGCGGGTGGGTATCGTCGACGACAACCCGCTGCCGGGCGGCCAAATCTGGCGCCAGGGTCCGGCTCATCCACCTGCGGCACCGGCGCGTGCCCTGCTCGCGCGGTTGGCGGGGCATCCGAACGTCATGCGCCTGAGCGGCACGCGCGTGGTGCAGTCGCTGGGCCCGGGTCGCCTGCTGGCCGAAGATGCGCAGCAAAGCCTGATGCTCGGCTACGGCAAGCTGATTCTCGCCACCGGCGCGCGCGAGCGCTTTTTGCCGTTTCCCGGCTGGACCTTGCCGGGCGTGACCGGCGCCGGCGGCCTGCAGGCGCTGATCAAGGGCGGCACGCCGGTGCGCGGCCAGCGCATCGTGATGGCCGGCTCCGGCCCGCTGCTGTGGGCTGCGGCGGCCAGCGCACACGCGGCGGGCGCGCGCATCGCGGCCATCGTCGAACAGGCGCCGGCGCCGGCCGTAGCGCGCTTTGCCAGAGCGCTGGTGCATACGCCGGCCAAGCTCGCGCAGGCGCTGCGCCTGCGGCTGGGCCTGTGGCAAACCCCTTATTGGCGCAGCGCCTATGTCACGGCCGCGCATGGCGACGCACGCCTCGACCACGTCACGATCCGGCGCCAGGGTCGCGAGACACTTGTGCCTTGCGACCGGCTGGGTTGCGCCTACGGCCTGCTGTCGAACACCGAGGTCGCGGCAGCGCTGGGTTGCCGGCTCGATATCGACGCGGCCAATGCAAACGCGCCGGTGATCGCGGTCGACGCTTGGCAGGCCACCTCGGTGCCCGATGTATTCGCCGCAGGCGAATGCACTGGCGTGGGGGGCATGGAACTGGCGGCCGTGGAGGGACGCATCGCCGCGCATGCCGCGCTCGGCCAGCGAGGCGAGGCGCAGCGCAGCTTCGCGGTGCGCGAGCGCTACCGGCAATTCGCCGCGCGCCTGCACGCCACCTTTGCGCTGGACCCCGCGCTGCGCTCGCTGGCGCGGCCCGACACATTGCTGTGCCGCTGCGAAGACGTTACCTTTGGCCAGGCCGCCGCGCACGATTCGTGGCGCAGTGCCAAATTGCATACGCGCTGCGGCATGGGGCCGTGTCAGGGTAAAGTGTGCGGCAGCGCCGCCGGCTTTTGTCTCGGCTGGCAAACCCCAGGGGTTCAAGCGCCGCGCCCGCCCTTCGCGCCGGCGCGCATCGACACCTTGATGCAGGGTGAATCCAATTCTTGATGGAGATAGCGAGATGAGCGAAATTCAGGGCCGCCAATATATCGGCGGCGCCCGCAGCGCGCTGGGGCAGGCCGTACTGGAGAGCCATGCGGCGCTGGACGGCGCGCCCTATCCGGTGAAATTCTTCGAGGCCACGCACGCCGAGGTGCAGGCCGCCGCCGCCAGCGCGGCTCGCGCCTATCCGGCCTATCGCCACCTCAGTGCCGCTGCGCGCGCGGATTTTCTTGACGCCATTGCCGATGAAATCGATGCGCTGGGCGACGACTTCATCGCCGAAGTGCAGCGCGAGACGGCACTACCGGCAGCGCGCCTGGCCGGCGAGCGGGGCCGCACGTCGGGCCAGATGCGCCTGTTTGCGAAGATGTTGCGGCGTGGCGACTGGTACGGCGCGCGCATCGACCGGGCGCTGCCGGATCGGCAGCCGCTGCCGCGCCCCGATCTGCGCCAATACCAGATCGGACTCGGTCCGGTGGCGGTGTTCGGCGCCAGCAATTTTCCGCTCGCCTTTTCGGTGGCTGGCGGCGATACCGCCGCAGCCCTGGCCGCTGGCTGCCCGGTCGTGGTCAAGGCGCATCCGGGCCATTTGGTCACCTCCGAGGGCGTGGCCGACGCCATCGGTCGCGCCGCAGCCCGCTGCGACATGCCGGCCGGCGTGTTCAACCTGGTATATGGCGGCAATGCCGTGAGCGCGTGGCTGGTGCAGGCCGCGCCGATCCGCGCGGTCGGCTTCACCGGCTCGCTGCAGGGCGGGCGGGCCCTGTTCGACCTGGCGGCGGCACGTCCCGACCCGATTCCGGTCTTCGCCGAGATGTCGAGCATCAACCCGGTCATCGTCCTGCCGCAGGCGCAGCAGGCCCGCGCGGCCGACATCGCCAGGGATCTCGCCGCCTCGGTGGCGCTGGGCTGCGGGCAGTTCTGCACCAATCCCGGCCTGGTGCTGTTGCTGCGCACGCCGCACAGCGGTGCGTTCATCGAGGCGCTGCGCACGGCATTGCAAAGCCAGGCGCCGCAGCCGATGCTGCATGGCGGCATTCTCGCCAACTATCGGTCTGGCACGCAGCGCCTGCGCCAGACCGCCGGCATCGCAACCCTGGTGAGCGGGCACGACGAGCAACGCGCCGCGCCGCATCTGTTCGTCGCCGACAAGGCATTGTTGCTCAGCGGCGCGGCAACGCTTCAGGAAGAAGTGTTCGGCCCGTCGACGGTAGTCGTCGAACTCGACGGCGAGGCCGAACTGCTTGCCGCCATCGCCCATCTGCACGGCCAGCTCACCGCCACGCTGATCGGCGAGTCGGCCGAATTGCCGCACTACCGCGCGGTACTCGCGGCCCTCGAGGAAAAGGTCGGGCGCGTGCTGTTCAACGGCTTTCCGACCGGCGTCGAAGTCTGCGACGCGATGGTGCATGGCGGCCCCTATCCGGCCACCACGGACGCGCGCGGCACGTCCGTCGGCACGCTGGCGATTGCGCGGTTTCTGCGGCCGGTGTGCTACCAGAACACGCCCGATGCGCTGCTGCCGCCGGCGCTGCAGGATGCCAATCCGCTCGGCCTGCTGCGGCTGGTCGACGGCGCGCCGACCCGCGAGCCGATCACGCCGGCCCGCTGAGGCGACGCACAATGCCCGATTTCGCGCCGCTGGCGGCCATCGAAAGCACCACGCTGCCGCAGATGGTGGCGCACTTCGCGCTGCTCGAACCGGTCTTCGATGCGATGCCCGACGTGGTGTTTTTCGTCAAGGACACCGAAGCCCGCTATGTGCTGGCCAATCGCACGCTGGCCGCGCGGTGCGGCTTCAAGGAGAAGGCCGCGCTGCTGGGCAAGACCGCCGAACAGGTGTTCCCGGCACGCTTCGGCTGCATCTACACCGCGCAGGACAAGGCGGTGATTGCGCATGGCAGCCGGCTCATCGATCAGCTTGAACTGCATCTTTACCCCGGGCGTCAACCAGGCT
>JAGXBI010000039.1 GCA_018971155.1 Burkholderiales bacterium | reverse complement strand
CATCAAGGTGGGCACGGTCATGCTTTGCAGCAGGGTACGCGTGACGCCGCCCAATACGAGTTCCTGAATGCGCGAGTGGCCGTAGCCGCCCATCACGATCAGATTCGCGCCAACGTCGGCCGCGCGCGAGAGCAGCAGATCGCCAATCTTGACATCGTTATTGCCGGACGAAGCGCTGACTTCGACATTCACGCCGTGGCGGGCGAAGTAAGTCGCGATATCGGCGCCCGGCAATGCGCCATAGTCGCGCGTGCTGTGATTGGGATTGATGCTCATCACCGTCACGCGCTTGGCCTGCCGGAGCAGCGGCAGCGCGTCGGTCCCGGCGCGGGCCGCCTCGCGCCCGACATCCCAGGCAAACAGGATATTGTCGAAGCGATGCGGCACCTGGCCCGCATACGGCACGACCAGCACCGGCCGGCCGCCGTCGAGTACGATGCGCTCGATGAACGTTTCCGCCACGAAGGTTTCGTCGTCACGCTCGTCGCGCTGGCCGACGATCACCAGATCGGCGTAGCGCGCCTGCACCGGCGCGACATCGTTGGCAAATTCCTGCGGCGCCCGCCATTCGGCGCTCACTCCATAGCGCTTGGTGACTTCGTCGAACATGGTCCTGGCCTCTTTCTCGCGCCTCTCGTGCGATTGCGCCAGTTTGTCGGCAACTTCCTGCAGGTCGCCACGCGCCATATACGGGAATCCGATCGGCAGGAAAGCCAGATACAGGCCGACCAGATGCGCCTGATTGGCCAGCGCCATGTCGGCCGCCAACTCGACGCGCGCCTGGCAACGCTTGCTGTTATCGATATGAACCAGAATTGTTTTGTAACTCATGACGAAACTCCGTGAGGTTAGGTCGGTTGCGCGACTGACTTCGATTCATCGGAACGCACCAGCAGCACCGGGCAGTCGGCGATGCGCACCAGATGCTCCGCGACGCTTCCCAGGAAAAGGCGCCTGGCGCCGCGCCGGCCGTGCGTGCCGAGCACGATTACATCGGCCTGCCATGCATCGCTGGCGCTTTTGATTGCGCCCGGTATGTCGCCGCCAAGCTCGCGCAGGTCGAGCAGTTTCGTTTGCGCCGTGATGCCGTGATCCTGCAGTTCGCGCTGGGCAGATGCGAGCATTTGCTTGCCTTCCTCGAGCAACGCGCTGCGAATCGCCTCGATCTCGCTGTAGCCGCCGTAGACGGTCGGGAACGATACCACCGGGTCCTCGACGACCGTTACCACGCGCACCGTCGCACCCGGGCGGGCGATGCGGCGCACTTCCTGGAGAGCCTGGAGCGATGTCGAGCTGCCGTCGATCGGAAGCAGAATACGTTGATACATGATATTTCTCGTCAAATGAAAGGAAATGGTCGGACGTGGCCGTGGCACGCCTACTCGAGCGTCAGGTGATCGAACACCGCCGTCACGCCCGGCGCGCTCCATGCGGCTCGCTCCGCCGCATGGCGCTCGGCGACCGAATGCACCTTGCCGCTCAGGGTGACGGTGCCGCCCGATATCGCCACGTCGATGCGTCCGGCTTCGCGTTGCGCCTGGCGCTGCAGCGCGGCGTCGATCTTGTGTTTGACGTCGTCCGGCACCACGCGCGGCTTGACCGCGATCAGGTTGGTCACGCCAGTGACGCCGCGCAACGCCTTGAGCGCCTGCGCCGCGACGAATTTCTGATACGGCCAGTCGACTTCGCCGGTCAGCGTGAGCCATCCGTTTTCGACCTTCAGGCCAATCGTGCCGGCCGGCAGGCTCGTATGCCAGGTCAAGGCCGACAGCGCCGCGGCGGCGATGTCGGTGTCGCTGCGCCGACTGTCGACGGGCAGCTTGACGGTAATCTCGACAATCACCGCCTTGACCCCCGAGACGCGCTGCGCCGCTCGCTCGGCCGCATGCTTTTCGACGAAACTCGCAACGTGGCCGGCCAGCGTGACGATGCCGTCTTTGACTTCGACGCCGATCTCGGTGGCGTTCACCGAGGGCTCCCAGGCGAGCTCTTCCATCACATCCTGCTGCAATTGGGCATCTGTTTTCATTTCGTCCTCCATCCGCGCAACCCCGCGGGGTGAGTGTCTGCCGTCGGCACGCTTGCCCTCGGCAAGGCATGACCGTTTGAGCCCCACTATATGCGCGAGCACGGTGCGGCAGGGCGGAATCAGCAGGAGGCTTGACGAATATCAACCCACGCCGGGCTCGCGCGGCGCCGCGATGAATGACTTAGATCAAGCGCCGTGCCGGCGTCGCTGACTACCCTATATCCATCTGCCTGAATTGCCACCGGCAGGCATCTTCCCGATTTCCGTCGTGAACGTCATGAGCGAGTTCCACCATTGCGTTGCAGCACCCGGCGAGGCGCCGGCAGCGGGCCCGAGCGCGGAGTCGCACCGGCTGCCGGTCCGCCTGCTGGGGATCGACACCGATCGCGAAGCGGTGGTCTACATGCGGCGCGACGCGCCGCTGTGCCAAGCCGCGGGGTTCGTTGCGCCAGCGCGCGTAGCGGTAAGCAACGGCGCGCGCCATATCGGCGCCACGCTGCATCTGGTCAGCGGCCACTGGCTCGAGGACGACGTCATTGGCCTGGGTAGCCGCGCACGCGATCTGCTGGCGGTCGACGAGGGCGATTGGGTCGAGCTCGGATATCTGCCGGCTGTCGAATCGTTCGAACAGGTCCGGGGCAAACTGGCGGGGCAACCATTCGCCGGCGGCCAACTCGTCGAGCTCATGCACGACGTCGCCAGCGGCCGTTACGCGGACATTCATATCGCGTCGCTGCTGGCGGCCTGCGCGGCCGGACATCTGGATGCCGGCGAGATCACCGCGCTGACCCTTGCCATGGCGCATACCGGACAGCGTCTGCAATGGCCCACGCCGGTCGTGCTGGACAAGCACGGCATCGGCGGGATCGCCGGCAATTGCACGACCCCGATCATCGTTGCGATCGTCAGCGCGCATGGGCTGACGATGCCGAAGACGTCATCGCACGCAATAACCTCGCCGGCCGGCACGGCCGACACGATGCAGACCATGGCGCCGGTCGACCTGGATCTGGCACGCATGCGGCGCGTCGTCGACGAGGTGGGCGGCTGCGTGGTGTCGAGCGACGCACTGGGGCTATGCCCGGCCGACGAAGCGCTGACCCGCATCGAACGCTCGCTGGAACTGAGCAGCGACGCTCGTTGGATCGCCTCGACCCTGTCGAAGGCGCTGACGGCCGGGGCGACCCACGTCGTGATCGACGTGCCGGCAGGCCAAACCGCCACGATTCGCTCGCGGGAAGGCGCGCTGAGGCTGATCGCCCAACTGGGAGCAGTCGGCGGCGCGCTCGGCATGCAGATCCTCCCTCAGATTGCCGACGGCAGCCAACCCGGCGGGCGAGGGATCGGCCCCGCGCTGGAGGCCCGCGACGTCCTGTCGGTGTTGCAAGGCGAGCCGGATGCACCGGTCGGTTTGACCGAGCGCGCCGTGGAGATCGCCGGCACGCTGCTCGAACTCGGCGGCAGGGCGGTGGTCGGCGAGGGTGCCGGCCTGGCCCGCAAAACCCTGGACGCCGGTCTGGCCTGGCAACAGTTCCAGCGTATCTGCAACGCACAGGGCGGCATGCGCGAGCCGCGGTGCGGCCGCTATTCCCATACCGTGAGCGCGGCGCACGCCGGGCGGGTTTCCCGTATCGACAATCCCGGCCTGCACCGCATAGCCCGGCGCGCCGGCGCGCCGGCCGCGCCCGGCGCCGGCCTGACTTTCGTCGCGCCACTGGGCACGCAGGTGGCCGCGGGCGACCCGCTATTCACGATTTATGCGCAAAGCGCGGGGGAATTGTCATATGCGCTGGCCTATGCTCAACAGCACCCTCAAGTCATTGCCATCGAGGCGACTTGAGGCGATGCGACGGCACTGCCCGATTCCCTCTCATCAAGGAGCACATCATCATGGTTCAACGTATCGCAGTGGTTACCGGCGGCATGGGTGGCTTGGGCGAGGCGATCTGCCTGCGCCTGGCCGATGCCGGCATTTCGGTGGCAGTGACCTATTCGCCGCACAACACGCAGCCGGATGCGTGGCTGGCCGCCATGGAAGCCAAGGGCAAGCACTTCCGTGCCTATGAAGTCGACGTCGCCGACTATGCATCGTGCCAGCAATGCGCGGAAAAGATCATGGCAGAGGTCGGCGCCGTCGATATCCTGATCAACAACGCCGGCATCACGCGCGATCTGACTGTCAAGAAAATGCAAAAACCCGATTGGGACGCCGTGCTGCGCACCAATCTGGATTCCGTGTTCAATATGAGCAAACCCTTTTGCGAGGGTATGGCGCAACGCGGCTGGGGACGCATCGTCAACATTTCCTCCGTCAACGGCAGCCGCGGCGCCTTCGGACAGGCGAATTACGCTGCCGCCAAGGCGGGCATGCACGGTTTCACCAAAGCGCTGGCGCTGGAACTCGCCAGGCATGGGGTGACGGTCAATACCGTCTCGCCGGGCTACCTGGCCACCAAAATGGTAACCGCCGTGCCCCAGGAAATTCTCGAGACGAAGATCATCCCGCAGATTCCGGTCGGCCGGCTCGGCAAGCCCGCCGAGGTCGCGGCGCTGATCGCCTTCTTGGTCTCGGACGACGCGGCGTTCGTCACCGGGGCGAATCTCGCGATCAATGGCGGCATGCACATGCAGTAAGGCATCGACCCGGGAATGTCGCATCACGGCGCTTCTTTTGACTTTCATCAAATGTGGGCGCAGATTAGCAACTATTCTGATTGGGTCAGTTGAACTTGCTGGTTTTTCCATTCTTGGGCAGTCGGCCTGCTTAACCGCGTAACCGCCGTGCGGTCCACATCAGGAGAGATATCATGGCTATGGATGCAAACATCGGCGTCGCGTTATGTAAAGTCAATGCCGGCCTGGGCCTGAACGCACGCAAGATCATGCTGGAGAACATCGAGCGCCTGCGCGCGCTGCAGCTCAAAGCCGACGGCGAGTTGCTGGAGGCCACCCGCAAGGCATCCGAGGCGCTCGGCAAGGCCGACGACGTCAGTGGCCTGATCGCCTGTCAGAATCAGATCGTCAAGGACCAGCTGGCGCTGCAAAGCCAGTATTGGCGCGATATGTTCGCCACGATCAGCGAAAGCCAGGCCGCGCTGTTCGACAGCCTGAAAGATTTGTCCAACCAGTGGCAAAAGAGCTGTGCCGAGGCAATCGGCCAGGGCAGTTTGCCCAGCAGCCAGGAAATGCCGCTGCAGAACTGGATCAAGTCGATGACCGATGCCGCCACGGCGACCTTTGACTCGGTCTCCAATGCAACGCGCCAAGCGGTCGAAACGGCCAATGTGAACCTGATGGCGTCGCACGCCGACGCCATCAAGTCGGGCAATTCCAAAAGAGCGACCGGAAGATAGGTCGACGGCGACAGGCCGCCGTGCCGGCTGCTGATCGCCGGGCTGCCGGCGCGAGCGTGGGCTTGCTGCAGGGCACGGTCTGAACAGAAATACGGGGTTGGCACGTGCCGGCGCCCGCCTGACGGCGGCGCCGGCTTTTTTTTGGCACGCGCGGGCGTAAAAAAGCCCGCCGAAGCGGGCAAAACTACCATTGTCATCCGCACAGGAGCGGGGCGATGCACCCAATGCGAATGACAAATCCAGCATAAAGCGGTGGTACGGCGGTATTTTTGACTTTAGTCAATGGAATCGCACGTGATTCGGCCACACGCTCGCGCGACTTACTCCAGCACCAGATGGTCGATGACCGCGGTCACGCCGGGTGAACCCCACGCAACCCCCTTGGCCGCCTCGCGTTCGGCTGCCGATTGCACCTTGCCCGACAGCGTCACCGTGCCTTCGTTGACCGACACGACGATCTGCCTGGCCTCCCGGTGCGCGCGCCGCTCGAAGGCCGCATGAATTTTCTGCTGCAGGTCGGACGGGGCTACATAGGACTTGAGCGTGACCATGTTGCTCACGCCGTTGACGCCCTTGAGATAACGCACCGCGCGTTCGGCCGCTGCCCGCTGGTAGGCCCAGTCGACCTGTCCGGAGAGCGTCACCCAGCCGTTGTCGACGTTGATCTTGATGCGTTCGTCGGGCACGTTGGTATGCCAGGCCAGCGCATCGACGGCGGCCTTGGCGATGTCGGCATCCGCGCGCACGTGGGAAATCGGCAGTTTCACGTCGATTTCGTTGGCCACCGCCTTGACGCCCGCGACGCGCTCGGCCGCGCGTTCAGCCGCATGCTTTTCGGCAAAGCTGTTCACGTGCCCGGTCAGCATGGCCACGCTCTGGTTGACTTCGACGCCGATCTGCTTGGCGTCGATCGAAGGATCCCAGTCGATCTCGTCGCGAATCTCCTGGCGCAGTTGTGCATCGCTTTTCATCATGATCAATCTCCATTGGGCAATACGTCCACATCAACGCATTTGCCCAATATATGCGCCGCGCCGGACACGCGGTTTGATGCACGTCAAGCCGCTCGGCGCGAAGCCCTACGAAGCTCCAGGGGGACTAGTCGGCGCACATTGACTATGATCAAAAGAGGCGCTAACCGCCCGGCTGATAATTTATCGACGAGCGGTTGATTGCCATTTCCGCCGTCAACCGGAGGTCATATGAAGATTCAGTTCCCACCGGACGAGCCGACCTACAACTGCGAAGACATGACCATCGAGTTTGTCGCCAAGATCGACGGCCACCCGGTAACCTGCGCGGTCACCGCCGAGGCGCTCGAAGACCACTTCGGGGCCGCTTCGATGCGCGTCGATGACCTGTTGCAGGCATTTCGCACCGGTCGCGCGCGCATCGACGATCTCGCGCGGCACTATCTCACGATGGACGTCGGCGCGCCGGTTATTCTGCGCAGCGGACATTTCCGCTGGAAGAATGCCCAGCCGCGCGAGCGCGGCGCTTAGTGGCCAGGGGCAAGATCATGCTCGCGATGCTGTTCGACGGCCGCAGCCCGGTGCTGCGGCTGACCGAATTGAGCGATCCGCAGCCCGGCACCGGGCAACTGCTGCTGGACGTGCGTGCCTGCGGCGTTTGCCGCACCGATTTGCATATTGTCGATGGCGAATTGAACCAGCCGAAGCTGCCGCTGATCCCGGGACACGAGGTGGTCGGCACGGTGGCCGGCATCGGCCAGGGCGTGAGCGGCTTCGAGCTCGGCGATCGCGTCGGCGTGCCTTGGCTGGCTCATACTTGCGGCCATTGCCGCTACTGCCTGGGCGGCGCGGAAAACCTTTGCGACCATGCCGAATTCACCGGCTATACCGTCAATGGCGGTTATGCAACTCGCGCGGTGGCTGACGCGCGTTACTGCTTTCACTTGCCGCAGCGTTACACCGATCTGACGGCCGCGCCGCTTCTGTGCGCCGGTCTGATCGGCTATCGCACGTTGCGCATGGCGGGCGACGCGCGCAACGTCGGTCTCTACGGCTTCGGCGCGGCCGCGCATATCGTCGCTCAAATTGCCCGGCACGAGGGACGCCAGGTGTTTGCCTTCACACGCCCCGGCGACAGCGCCGCGCAAATGCTGGCACGGCGCCTGGGCGCGGCATGGGCCGGCGGCAGCGACCAGGCGCCGCCCGAGACACTCGACGCCGCCTTGCTGTTCGCGCCGGTCGGCGCGCTGGTGCCGCTCGCGCTCGGTCACGTCAGAAAGGGCGGCATCGTCGTGTGCGGCGGCATTCACATGAGCGACATCCCGGCCTTCCCATACGAACGGCTCTGGGGCGAACGGCGCCTTTGCTCCGTGGCCAACCTGACCCGCACCGACGGTATCGCGCTGATGCGCCTGGCCGCTCAAATACCGCTCGAAATCGAGGCCACCGGCTATGCGCTGGCCCACGCCAACCAGGCGCTGGACGATCTGCGCGCGGGGCGCGTCACCGGCGCGGCGGTCCTGCAAATGACATGAGTCAACATGCTGGCGCGGCAGCGAGCATGCCGCGCCGGCGTGTTGGATACGGTTGAAATTACTGCGCTTGACGCAGATCATGGCAAACCTGGCGGCTTCGGCGATCATTCATCACAAGGGCGAATTTCCGCCCGGTCAGTCCAAGCCACGAGAGCTGCCATGCTGTATAAAAATATTTGCGTTCATCTTGACGATAGTCCCCATTGCCAGCAACGGCTGACCTTGGCGGCAAAACTTGCGGCGCAGCATGACGCCCGCCTCACCGGGCTCTATCTCGTGTCGCCGGTGCGCGAGGTGGTGTTCGCCGCCGACATGGCCGTGTCCGTGCCGCTCGGTGGATCCGACACCAGCCACGGGGGGCCGCATGAAGTCAGCATGAAGGAACGATTCATCGCGCAATGCGAGCGCGTCGACGTGCGTTATACCTGGAGCGCGCCCGAAGGGGTCGCCGTGCAAGCGGCGTTGCGTGCGGCACGCAATGCCGACTTGCTGATCGCTCGCCAATACGACCCGGACGACGCGCATGCCGGACTCGACCTGAATGCGCTCGAGACGGTGGTGTTCTCGTCGGGCGTGCCGGTGCTGATCGTCCCGACCCGGGTCACGCTGCCCGAACGCCTGGACCGCGTGCTGATTGCCTGGAACGACAGCCGTGAAGCGCGGCGTGCCGTCGCCGACGCGTTGCCGCTGCTGCTGTGCGCCTCCGAGGTAACGATCCTGGAAATCAATCGTCCCGAGGCAGACGGCGAGTCGTCGGCCGAGGGCCTGGCCGGCTTGCTGGCGTCTCACCAGATCACTGCACAGACCCGTCGCTTCGACGAGGACACCGACAGCAGCGACGGCGTGCTGCTGCTCTCGCAAGCCGAGGAAATGGAGGCCCATCTGGTGGTCATGGGTGCATACGGCCACGGCCGCCTGCGCGAGCTGATGCTCGGCGGCGTCACCCGCACGATGCTGCGCTACATGACCACGCCGATTCTGATATCGCACTGAAGGACCGACGCGTCAAAATCGGGTCGCGCACAAAAAAATCGCCGCAGGTCTTTGCGGCGATTTTTTTATTCGGCGCACAGCCTGGAAAGTGGAACCGTCATGGCGTGATGATCACTTTCAGGGCCTGGCTGGCCGCGGCCTGGCCAAAGGTGCGGTAGGCCTCGAGCGCATCATCCAGTTTGAAGCGATGGGTGATCAGCTTGAGCGGATCGAGCTTGCCGGCCTGCACGGTCTTGAGCAGCATCGGCGTCGAGGCGGTATCCACCAGGCGCGTGGTGATCGCGATATTCCGGTCCCACAGACGCTCCAGATGCAGGTCAGCCTTGACGCCATGCACGCCGACATTGGCAATCACGCCGCCCGGCGCGATGATTTCCTCGCACAACTGGAAAGTGGCAGGCACGCCGACCGCCTCAATGGCCGTATCGACGCCCGCGCCACCGGTCAGGCGCTGAATTTCCTTGACGGGGTCGGATTGATCGGGGTCGATCGTGGCGCTCGCGCCGAACCGGCTCGCCACCTCGAGCCGCGACGTGTCCCGATCGATCACGATCAACTGGGCCGGAGAGTAGAACTGGGCGGTCAGCAAGGCGGCCAGCCCGATCGGCCCGGCTCCGACGATTGCCACCGTGCTGCCGGGCTGCACCTTGCCATTGAGCACGCCGCACTCGAAGCCGGTCGGCAGGATGTCGCTGAGCATGACCAGCGCTTCCTCGTCGGCGTCCGGCGCAATGCGATACAGGCTGGTGTCGGCGTGCGGAATGCGGACATATTCCGCCTGGGTGCCATCGATGCGATTACCGAGAATCCAGCCGCCGGTCTCGCAATGCGAATACATGCCCTTGCGGCAGGCCGCGCATTTGCCACACGAAGAGATGCATGAAATCAGCACATGATCGCCCGGCATGAACGCCGTGACGCCAGTGCCGACCTGTTCCACGATCCCGACACCTTCGTGCCCGAGCACGCGTCCGGGCGTGCAGCTCGGCACGTCACCCTTGAGAATATGCAGGTCGGTGCCGCAAATGGTCGTTTTGGTGACTTTGACGATCGCGTCGGTCGCCGCGTACAGCTCGGGGTGAGGGCGTTCTTCCAGGGCCGGCTCGCCTGGGCCTCGATAGATCAGTGCTTTCATCATAACCTCGTCCTCCCGGCAGGGAGCATGGATGCGTTGAAGGGCTTGTGTGGCCAACTACACGAAAAAGCATGGCATGCGCCACTGTCGGTGTTTTGACAAAACGCAAAAGATGCGCAGGCATGTTCGCCAGGTTTTGCCGGGAATAATCCGCGTTCTTTGACCAAGGTCATAAGGAGCGCGATTGCGTTGCCATATAAAGGAATCGAACCGTGATACCGAATGACTCCGCCAGGAGCACGCCGGCATCGCATCCGCCCCGTCCGACCGGTTTTTCAGCCATGCTCATACCTACTCAGATCATTTTTCGCAACATTCCCAGCTCGGACGCCATCAGCGCCGAGGTGCTCAAGCAGCTCGAAAAATTGCAGCGCTCCCGTCAAGAGATTCTCGGTTGCCATGTGACCATCGAGGCGCTCGACAAGCATCAGCATCAGGGCAGGCGATATCAGGTCAGAGTGCACTTGACGATGGCCAACGCCACGGCGGCGATCACGCGCGAGTATGAGGACGAGGACGCCTATGTCGCGGTGCGCGGCGTGCTCGAGGCGATATCGCGCGAGTTGACGGAGAAGCACCGCCGGGCGCGCGTGCGCTCGCGCAGGGCGAACACGCGGGTTGCGGCGAGCGAGCAAAGCGACATCGCGACAGTGGACATGCCCGGAGGTTGAAAGATGACGTCCATCACCGAGCACTACAAGGGTTATCTGATTCGCGCGCAGGCCAGTCTGGTCGGGCGCGGCGGGCCTGAGCGCCCGTCATACGCACGTCGCTACGTGCCCAGGGCGGTGGTGCGTTCCTGCCTCGATACTCTCGGGCTGGGGCCGGCACAGGAGCAATGGCTGGAGATCGGTCCGCACGAAGCGCCGGACAATGATCCGTACCGGACGATGCAGCGCGCCGTCCAATACGCCCGACAGTACATCGATGCACTCGACGACGAACTGTCGGGCTTGCGTGCCAGGCAAAACGATGCCCAGCGCTGCTATTTGACGCAAAAGTCGATCTAGCGCGATGCTGGGCTCAGCATGCGGGTGCCTCCCGGCGCTCGGCACGCCACTGCTCGATCAGCTCGAACAGGGCCATGCCGGCGAGCATCGCGGCCACGAACACCCATGCTTTCGCATAACCCGCGCCAAGGGCCACCAATGCCGGGCCCGGGCAAAACCCGGCCAGCCCCCAGCCAACGCCGAAAGCCGCGCTGCCCAGCACCAGCCGCCAGGTAATGCCGTTGGTGATCGGCAAGGCCAACGGCCGTCCGAGCAACGTTCGCTTGCGGCGAAGCGCCACGGCAAAGGCGATGCTGCCCACGGCGATCGCGCCGATCATCACGAACGCCAGCGACGGATCCCAGGTCCCGGTGATATCGAGAAACCCCTGTACCTTGGCGGGATTGGCCATGCCCGATGTCAGCAAGCCGAAACCGAACAATAAGCCGGCGATCAATGCACTGATGACGATCATTTCAGCCTCCCAGGACGTGCCGTTGCAGAAAAACGGTCAGCACGCCGGCTGCCATGAAAGTCAGCGTCGCCACGATCGACCGCGTCGACCCGCGCGACATGCCGCACACGCCGTGCCCGCTGGTGCAGCCGCCGGCATAGCGCGTGCCGAGGCCGACCAGGAACCCGGCCGCAAGCAGCGTGCTCCAGCCTGTGTCGATCTCGAGCGGGATCGCCGCGCCCGAGACCGCGCGCACCAGCAGCGGCGCGCCGATCATGCCGGCCAAAAAGGCGATCTGCCAGCCAGCATCGCCGCGCGGCCATCGCAGCATTCTGCCCAGAATGCCGCTGATGCCGGCGATGCGGCCATTGACGAGTATCAGCGTGGCGGCTGCCGCGCCGATCAGCAATCCGCCGGCCAGGGAGGGGATGGGGGTGAAATTGTCGATATGCATTTCTTATTGGATCCTTCGGGATTACGACGTGGGACAAAACTGCGTATAGAGCACGGCCATGACGGCAAGCGCTTCCTTGCTGAGAATCGAGTAGAAGATGTTTTTGCCGTCGCGGCGGGTTTGAACCAGCTCGTGCTCGCGCAGCACGCCCAACTGCTGCGACAAGGTCGGCTGACGAATGCCTAGACGCTCCTCGAGCTCGCCAACGCTCGCCTCGCCCTGCGAAAGCTGGCACATCAGCAACAGCCGGTCGGGATTGGCCAGCACCTTGAGCAGGCTGCAGGCCTGGGCCGCGGCTGCATGCATGGCGGCGACATCGATCGCGGCGCGATGTGACGACATGAAAAGTTCTCCTGACAATGGTCAAACAATATATTAAATTATATACTATTGTTTAATATACTTTAACTGCCTCAAGGACGCGCCATGCATCCCAACGTTGAACCTTTCTTCGAACCGGTGACCGGCACGGTAACTTATGTCGTGTGGCAAGACGGACGCAAGGAATGCGCGATCATCGACTCGGTGCTCGACTACGACCCCAAGGCCGGACGCACCACGACCACGAGCGCCGACCGGGTGATCGCCTTCGTTCGGCAGCACGCGTTGCAGGTGCAGTGGATTCTCGAGACCCACGCCCATGCCGACCACCTGTCGGCCGCGCCTTACCTGCGGCGCGCACTGGGTGGCAAGATCGCCATCGGCCGCCGGATTTGCACCGTACAGAGCGTGTTCAAGACACTGTTTCATCTGGAGGCGGCATTCAGCGTCGACGGCTCACAGTTCGATCATTTGCTCGAGGATGGCGAAACCTTCGCGATTGGCGACCTGCAGGGCAGGGCGATTGCGGTGCCAGGCCATACTCCGGCGGACGTCGCCTACCAGATCGGCGATGCGGTATTCGTCGGCGACACCTTGTTCATGCCGGATGTCGGCACCGCGCGTTGCGACTTTCCGGGTGGCGACGCCCACACGCTGTATCGATCGATTCGCAAGCTGCTGGACATGCCGGCGCAAACGCGGCTGTTCGTGTGCCACGATTATCCGCCGGCCGGTCGGGAACCCGCGTGGCAAACCAGTGTCGCGGCGCAGCGCCAGGGCAATATCCACATGCACGACGGGGTGAACGAGGCCGAGTTCGTCGCCATGCGCGAAGCGCGCGACAAAACGCTGGCGATGCCGGTGTTGATCCTGCCGGCGATCCAGGTAAATATCCGCGCCGGCGAATTTCCTCCGCCCGAAGCCAACGGCACGTCATACCTCAAAATCCCGCTGAACGTGCTGTAAGCCTGCCCGTCGGGACAGCCATCGCCACGCCTGCGCAAGTCGGCGTTGATATTTGTCAAGATGGCCGGCGACGCGCTCGCGTAACGTGTCCGCATGTTTTGCAACCCGCTGCCCCAGGCCGCGGCACGCGCAGGCGTGCCGCATGCCGGCCACTCCACAAGCAGTGCAATACCGGCACAGCGGCGTCGTGATCGTCCATGTGCCGGATTGCCTTTTTTGCATGGCGCCCGCCTGCAACCACCGTCATGACGCTAATAGAGAACAAGACGCTCGATGAGTTGCTGCCGGGGCGCTGCGCGCAACTCGTGCGCACGCTGACCCATAAGGATATCGAACTGTTCGCCTTGATGTCCGGCGACGCGTGCCCGGCGAGCACGGATGATGCGCTGGCCGGCCGCGACCTGTTTCATCAGACCGCCGCGCATGGCATGTGGGCCGCGGCACTGATTTCGACCGTGCTCGACACGCAACTGCCCGGACCGGGCATGACCTACGTCGATCAGACATTGCATTTTCATCGCCCGCCGGCATTGGGCGACACGCTGACCGTGACCGTTACGGTCAGCGAGGCGAACGCCGCCACGCGCCACGTGACGATGGCGTGCCGCGTCTGCAACCAACGCGACGAGGATGTCGTGACGGGTACCGCGGTAGTGATTGCGCCGGCTGAGAAAATTTCGCGTACGCGCACCGAGTTGCCGCAAATCGTACTGCAGGAGAAGGGGCGCCGCTACCATCATCTGATCGAGATGGCGCGAGGCCTCCAACCGCTGCAAACCGCGATCGTCGATCCGACCGACAAGGTGTCGCTGCTTGGCGCGGTGGAGGCAGCCCGCGCGGGGCTGATCGTACCGGTGCTGGTCGGCCCCGAGGCCGGCATCCGCGAGGCGGCCGCGCAAGCGAGCCTGGACCTGGCCGGCTACGAGATCGTGCCGAGCGGGCCGGGCCCCGCGGCCGCCGCGCGTGCGGTGGCGCTGGTTCGCGCGGGCCGCGCCGAGGCGTTGATGAAGGGCGCGCTGCACACCGAGGCATTGATGCACGCGGTGGTCGATGCCGTCAGCGGGCTGCGTACCGAGCGGCGGCTGAGCCATGTATTCGCAATCGACGCGCCGGGTTATCCAAGACCCCTGTTCGTCACCGATGCCGCGATCAATATCTACCCGACGCTGGCGGACAAGCGGGACATCATCCAAAATGCCATCGACCTGACCCATGCGCTGGGCATCGCCGAGCCGCGCGTGGCGATTCTGTCGGCGGTCGAGACCGTCACGGAGAAAATCCGCTCGACGCTCGACGCCGCCGCCCTGTGCAAAATGGCCGAGCGCGGCCAAATCACCGGCGGCATCCTCGACGGGCCGCTGGCATTCGACAACGCCGTCTCGCTCGCGGCGGCCGAAACCAAGCACATCGTCTCGCCCGTGGCGGGGCGCGCCGACATCTTCGTGGTGCCCGACCTGGAGGCCGGTAATATGCTTGCAAAACAACTGGAGTATCTTGCCCAGGCCGAAGTCGCCGGCATCGTGCTTGGCGCGCGCGTGCCGATCATTCTGACCAGCCGCGCCGACAGGACGCTCGCCAGGCTCGGGTCGTGCGCGATTGCGCTGCTGCTGGCGCGCCATAACGCGGGAGTCCGCTCGTGACAGACGTCATCCTGGTGCTTAACGCTGGCTCGTCGAGCATCAAATTTTCTGTGTTTGCCGCGCATGAACAGCCGAGCCGGCAAGGCCTGATCTGCGAGGGGGAGTGCGATGGCATTGGTCACCGGGCGCATTTCGTTGCCTGCGATCACGCCGGGCGAGCGCTGGCGGATCAATACCTGGCCGAGGGCGCGACTCACGAAGATGCGCTGGCGGGCTTGCTGAATTGGCTCGAATCGCATTTTCACGACGATCGCCTGGTCGCGGCCGGACACCGCGTGGTACATGGCGGCGCGCGCTACAGTGCGCCGGTGCGGATCGATGCGACGGTCATCGCCGCGCTGCGCGAGCTGATCCCGCTCGCGCCGCTGCATCAGCCTCATCACCTGGCGGCAATCGACGCACTCGCCAGGCTACACCCGGCGTTGCCGCAAATCGCCGCATTCGATACCGCCTTTCACCATACCCAGGCGCCCGTCGCCACGGCCTTCGCGCTGCCCGACGAGTTGACGGCGCAGCACATTCGACGCTACGGATTTCACGGACTTTCATATGAATACATCGCCGGCGTGCTGCCCGGTTTTATGGGCGCCGAGGCGGCCGAGGGGCGCATCGTGGTCGCTCATCTGGGCGCCGGCGCGAGTATGTGCGGCATGATTCGGCGCCAGAGCGTGGTCACTACGATGGGCTTCACCGCCCTCGACGGCCTGCCGATGGGCCGCCGCTGCGGCAATCTCGATCCGGGTGTCGTGCTCTACCTGATGGAAGAAAGGGGGATGAGCCCTGGGCAAATCCGCGATCTCCTGTACAACCATTCGGGGCTGCTGGGCGTGTCCGGCATCAGCGACGACATGCGCACGCTGCAGGCCAGCGACGATCCGCGCGCGGCACGTGCCATCGATCTGTTCGTGTACCGCATCGGCCGCGAATTGGGGTCTCTGGCCGCCGCCCTGGGCGGGCTCGATGCGCTGGTGTTTACCGCCGGCATCGGCGAGCACGCCGTCGAGATTCGACGCCGCGTCTGCCTGCAGGCCGCCTGGCTCGGGCTGCGTCTGGACGAAGCGGCCAACGAACGGGGCGGCCCGTGCTTGACGAGGCCGGGTAGCGGTCCGTCGGCGTGGGTCATTCCCACCGACGAGGATTTGATGATCGCACGCCATACCTGGCAATTGATTTCGAATACCTAAGGAGCCGGCATGCCCGCGACACCCCCCGCCAAATCCTCCGCGCTGCCCCTGGGCGCGGCGCTCACCAGCGTGCCGGTGTTCTGGCCGATGACAATGGCCGCGCAGTTGATCGAGCAGGGCGCGGCCATGTACGCGAAGAACCTCAAGTTCGTCGAGGAGGAAATCAGGATCCACGAGGAACTGCGGCCCAAACTCGCGACACCGAACCGCGTACGGCTCGATCTGCGCACCATGACGTTGCGCGAGTACGGCCGGCCGGGCGGCATTCCCACCCTGGTGGACGCGCCGCACGCCGGCCACACCGCCATGATTGCCGACTATCACAAAGGGCAGAGCCTGGTGGAGACACTGCTGGCCAATGGCGTCGGGCACGTCGCGCTGACCGACTGGAAATCG
>JAGXBI010000374.1 GCA_018971155.1 Burkholderiales bacterium | reverse complement strand
GCGCATGTCGTCGGTTAGTTGGACGCAGCGCACGCCGGCGGGCTTGCCGTTGGGCATGCCCGGAATCGCAGAGGTGATGGAAGGCGCGATGCAGCATGCACCGCAACCAGGGCGGCAGACCATGGCTCGCTCGGGTCGCGCGGATTCCCGCGGGGCCCACAGCATAAACCAGGTACGCCCGGCGCGCACCCCGCCGGACCACCTCCGGGGCCGTACGAACCGATAATTTGCTAAAATCGCGGTTTCTGTTTTCGCAGCACTTTTTACGGTTAGCCACATGAACTTCGAACAGGCACGCTTCAATATGATCGAGCAACAGATCCGGCCGTGGGATGTGCTGGATCAGAATGTGCTCAATTTGCTCTCGGTGGTCAAACGGGAGAACTTCGTTCCGGCCCTCTATCGCGACCTGGCCTTCGTCGATATGGAAATCCCGCTGGGCCCGAACGCCAGGGCGACCGGGCAACACATGCTGGCGCCGCGCGTCGAAGCCCGCATCCTGCAGGAACTGACCGTCGGCAAACATGAAAACGTGCTGGAAATCGGCACCGGCTCGGGCTATATGGCTGCCCTGCTGGCCTTTTGCGCGCGCCACGTCACCACGGTGGAAATCGCGCCGGCGCTGGTCAAGCTGGCCACCGACAACCTCGGCAACAACGGCGTGGTCAACGTCGACGTGGTCGAAGGCGACGGCTCGCGCGGCTGGGCCGCGGCTGGGCCGTTCGACGTGATCGCCATTTCCGGCTCGCTCGCGCAGTTGCCCGAGGAGTTTCTGCAGCAGCTCAAGGTGGGCGGCCGGCTGGCCGCGTTCATCGGCGATTCGCCGGTGATGGAAGCACGCCTGATCACGAAGGTGGCGGAGAACGACTATCGCACGGTGAATCTGTTCGAGACCGACGTCACGCCGCTGATCGCGCCCCGCCCGTCGAAATTCAAGTTCTGACGCCCGAGCGGCCTTCGATGCAACAAATTCAACCCAACGAACTCGCGGCCTGGCTAGGTGACGCCGGCCGCCGCCCTCCGGTCCTGCTCGACGTGCGCGAGCCTTGGGAAGTACAGACCTGCCATTTGCCGGGCATCGTGCACATCCCGATGGGACAGATCCCGCAGCGCTTCAACGAGCTCGACCCGGACGCCGAGATCGTGTGCATTTGCCATCACGGGGCACGCAGCCTGCAGGTGGCGATGTTCCTGGCGCGGCAGGGATTTTCCGAGTTGTTCAACCTGAGCGGCGGGGTCGACGCCTGGGCACGCCAGGTCGACCCGACAATGGCGGTCTACTGATCGCTTATTGATCCAGTGCCGCGGCGAACGCGGCACCGCCCTCGTCCATCTGGCCGGGATTCCCCGGTGCCCCCGCCCTTTCCAGCCACGGCGCCAGCGCCGCCACGGTGCGTGCGGTAGCACCCTGATGCTGCGAAGCAAACAGCATCGCACAGGTTCGCATGCTGTCGCGCCGCGCCGTGTCGCGCAGCAGGCTGCGCATTTCGGCGCCCAGTTCAAGCGCGTCGGTCACGCGGCAGGCAGCGCCGGCCTCGAGTGCGTCGGCACTGGCTTGCGAGAAGTTGAACATATGCGGGCCGAACACCACCGGCGCGCCGGCGGCGCAGGCCTCGATCAGGTTTTGCCCGCCCAGCGGCAAGAGGCTGCCGCCAATGAAGGCGGCGTCACACGCGGCGTAATACGCCGTCATCTCTCCCATCGAATCACCCAGCAGCACGTCGACCTCGGCCGGCAACGGCGTATCGCCGTCGGGCCATTGCGAGCGGCGCACGTAGCGCAGGCCCTGCTGGTCGAGCAAAGCGGCCACCTCGCCGAAACGCTGCGGGTGGCGTGGCACCAGAATCAGTAACGCGTCGATGCCCAGCGCCCGGCGCGCCTGCAGTATCAGGGCTTCCTCGCCGTCACGCGTACTGGCCGCGAGCCATACCGGGCGGGCGCCAAAACGCGCGCGCCATTGGCGGCCGAGCGCGAGCAAGTGCGGCGGCGGCACCATGTCGAATTTGAGATTGCCGAGCACGTCGACCTCCATCGCGCCCAGCATGCGCAAACGTTCGGCGTCGGCGTCGCTTTGCGCCAGCACCCGGGTGAAGCCGCCGAACACGGGGCGCGTGGCCGCGCCGAAGCGCAGCGCCCGGGCGAGCGAGCGGGCCGACATGCGGGCGTTGGCCAGCAGCAGCGGCACGCGGGCCTCGGCGCACACGGCGATCAGGTTGGGCCAGACCTCGGTTTCCATCACCAGGCCCACGCGGGGCCGGTAATGGCGCAGGAAGCGGCGAATCGCCCCCGGCATGTCGTAGGGCACGTAGCAGCGTATGACGCGCTCACCGAACAATTGCTCGCCGGTGGCGCGGCCAGTCGGCGTCATGTGAGTCAGCAGCACACCATGATCGGGGTAGCGCGCCAGCAGCGCTTCGATCAGCGGGCCGGCCGCGCGGGTCTCACCCACCGACACGGCGTGAATCCAGATCAGCGGCCGCGTGCCGGGCTGCGCCGCAGCCTCGCCGTACCAGCCGAAGCGCTCGCCGATATGCTGCCGATAGCCGATTTCCCGGCGACTGCGCCACAGCAGGCGCACGACGGCCAGCGGCGCAATCAGCCACCACAGCGCGGAATAGAGCGCGCGCAGCATCAAACCAGCGCGCGCTGCGTGAGGCGTTGCAGGATTGCCAGCGGCGAGCATTCGGGGTGCACCATCGCGCTGGCCGGCAGGAAAAACGTCTGCTCGAGCATGAACTGGCCCGACATGACCGCATGCGAAGTCTGGTCGGAGAAACACACCCAGACGCTGCCGGGCGGAAACGGCAGCGTTTGCTGCGTGCATTGCTTCTGGTATTCGAGATCGGCCTTCATGGCGTCGTGCAGATGCAGCATGATGTGATCGTACGCACTGCGCGGCCGTTTGGTGATGCCGAGCTTGTCGAGCAACCAGGCCGAGCCCGGCCACTGGCGCGGCACGCGCGGCAGAAAATGGGTTGCGACGGCCTCGAACGGCTCGCCGACGCGCCACACGCGCGGCGTGCCGGCGGGATTGACGTTGGTGAACACCCGCAGGATGCGCTCGCCGTAGTTGGGCCGCGACGGGAATGCGTCGACATGCAGGCGGCTGTCATCCTTGCGCCATGACGTTTGACGCGTTTCGACCTGATGCAGGCGCAGGCTGGTCGGCGCTGCGCGCAAGTGCGCGTGATACTCCGGGAACAGCCCGTCGACCAGCGCGCAGGCCTGCGTGTAGTAGCGCTTGACCATGGCCCGAATGGCC
>JAGXBI010000373.1 GCA_018971155.1 Burkholderiales bacterium | reverse complement strand
GTCCCGGTCGACGGGCGTGGCTGGGTGGTCGAGCTGGGCGGCGGCACCGGCGCGATTACCGAGGCGATTCTCGCGCGCGGCGTGTCGCCCGAGCGGCTGCTGGTCGTCGAGCGCTCCGGCGCGTTCGTGCGTCACCTGCGCCGGCGCTTTCCCGCCGTGCGCGTACTGCAGGGCGACGCCGCCAAGCTCGCCCAGCTGTTGCCGCCGGGCGCGTGCGTCGATGCCATTGTCTCGAGTTTGCCGTTGCGCTCGCTGCCTGCACCGGAGGCCGGGGAAATTCTCGCGCTATGGGTGCGCGTTTGCGCCACGGGAGGCGTCGTGATCCAGTTCACCTACGATCTGCCCGGCTTGCGTCGTCATCAGCCGCCCGGATTCGCTCCGTGCGCGAGCAGCATCGTCTGGAACAATCTGCCGCCGGCACGCGTGCTGACTTTTGCCCGCAGCCAGGCGCGGGCTGGCCGATGACATTGCCGGGCGCTGGTTTGGCCGCTTGCGGGAACGCACGAAGCACGCCACGACCGGCGCCGCCGGGCTTTGTCAAGCCTTGCCAGGACGCCCCGTCTTGACTTTGGCCACCGCCTGCACTTCGATAAGCAGGCGCTTGAGCGGCATGACCTCCAGTGCGGCCAGGCCCGCGCGCAGCAGTTCGCTCTTTTTGACCTGAACGCCTTCGGCCAGGCACTTCTTTTTCAGTTGCGCCAGTTTCGCGTGATCGTGCTCAGGCATCGTGAAACTGTCGCGAATGACCTTCATCTTGACTTTCTTTGGTGGCTTTTCGCTTTTGGCCGGCGCGGCGATCGGCGTCGGGTTGGCTGAACTCTTTAGCGTGCTTCGGGCCGGCTTGGCCGCCTGCACCGCTTTTTTTCCGGCCGCAGCGTTGGAGGGGCGATTAGCGCGCGCGGGTTCGACGGCGGGTTTGCCGGCAGGTTTGACGCGGGCGCTGACGGGCGATTTGCGTGTAGTTACCATCGATCTCTCTCGATTATTATTAAACGGTATATACAGTATATATAGTTTTTGGCGGCCTGGCGAAAAGTCTCGCTGCGCCGGCGGTCGCGGCTTGCGATGTGCGGCCGGGTGGGTCAGGCTGCGCGGCGCAGCGTGAAGTTGATGCGGCGCGCGCCGAGCTGTGGGTGCATGCCATCCTCGATCGGCAGCACGCCGTGATAGCGCAAACGGTCCGGCCCGCCCCATACGACAACGTCGCCATGCACGAGCGGCACCCGCGCCGGGCGGCCGCTTCGCGCAAGACCGCCGAACTGGAAGATGGCTGGTAATCCGAGCGACACGGAAACGACCGGGGCCGTCAGATCCTGCTCGTTCTTGTCCTGGTGCAGCGACATGCGCGAGCCGGGTTCGTAACAGTTGATCAGGCAGGCGTCCGGCGTGAAATCGTCGAAGCCGGCGCGCGCGGCGGCGTCCCGCGCCAGGCGAAGGAACGATGGCGGCATGGCCGGCCACGGCCGGCCAGTGGCCGGATCATGCGCCGTATAACGGTAGCCGTGCCGATCGGTGACCCAGCCCAGTGCCCCGCAGTTGGTCAGCTGCACCGACATCTCGAAACCGCCGGGCGTCACCATATGCCGGAATGGCGCCTCACGCTGGATCGCCTCCAACGCGGGCAGCAGCTCGGGCACATAGGGCAGCGCCAGACCGGGCAGCACGAACGCGTGCGAACCGAGTGCAAGCGGGGCGTTTGAATCGAAGAGGGTGCCTTGCGAGAGGGGCATACGTTGCGCGCGGGTAGGTTTGCGTCGATGTTCGATACTTTAGCCGACAATAGTGTCGCCCGCACTCGGCGCCTTGCGCTCGAATCGTGCGGCCCATGGCATTGCCGGCCAGTCGTGCCGAGGGGGAAGCGGCGTGCCGATGCGCAGTGCTAACATGAGCCGCGCTTCATGGCGAAGATCGGTTGCATCGCGAGGACAGCATGACGCTACAACAATTGGAGACATTCTTCTGGACCGTCAATCTCGGCAGTTTCTCGGCTGCGGCCGAGCGCCTGTATGCGACGCAGTCCACGGTTTCGATGCGTATTCGCGAGCTGGAAAACAGCCTGGGTGTCGAGCTGTTCGATCGCACCCAACGCAAGGCGCGGCTCACGCCGAAAGGCCGCGAGCTGATGGAATATGCGACGCGCATGCTGGATCTGTCGACCGAACTGGAGCACCGAATTGCCACGCGCGCATCGGTCGTCGGTTCGGTGCGTTTTGGCGTGGCGGAAGTGATTTCGACCACCTGGCTGCCGCAATTGATCAAACTCATCGCACAGCGCTACCCACACGTTCGCCTCGAGATCGAGGAGGCTCTGACCGGCGACTTGATGGACGACCTGGCCAAAGGCGAATTGGAGCTGGTGCTGGCGCCGGGTTACACGCGTTTGCAGAACGCCTCGACGCTGTCGCTGGGCAAAGTGCCATTCGTCTGGATGGCCAGCCCTGACCTGGGGCTCGAGCGGCGCGTCTATCGACCCTCCCAACTGGCGGCTTGGCCAGTCATCGGCCTGAAGCCGGAGTCCTTTCATTATTCCGCGATCGAGGAGTGGTTTCGGCGCGATCATGCACGTTGCCAGTATCTGGCACGCTGCAAAAGCGTCGCGGTGGCCGCGTCGATGACGATCGCGGGCATGGGAGTGGCCTACCTGCCAATTCGCGGTTATGAGGCGGATATCGCCCAGGGGCGCCTGACTGTGATCGAGGTCGAGGATCCCTTCGATCCGGTGGAGTTCATCGCCGCCTTTCCGCAGGGGCATGCCTATTCGCTTGCCCGCAGCGTCGCGGAACTGGCCAGGGAGGTCAGTGACTTCGACAAGTGATGGCCCTGGCTGTGCCGCACGCCTGAAGCCGGCCATTTGCTCATCGACTGCGTCAGTCCGGCTCAGCCCCGCCTGCTTCGGCCCATTGGCGGGCCTGGCGGGACTGTTCAAGAAAATTGATTAAAAAAGCCCGGAAAATATCGTTTGAATTTGCGTCCGCGTTAACCGAGTATCTCTTCAAAGGAAAACAAAAGCGGGCGCTTCGCCGACAAGGTACTGTCACTCGGCGATGATGGCACCGCTCCCCTTTCTGGAGGACGGAGATGTCAACATCGCAGACGGCGGCCGCGGTGCGCGAGCACTCGGCGCAGCAAGGCAACGCAAAGTTGAGCGTCATGCTCAGGGCGGTGGCCTACTTGGCCGAAGACATTTGCAGTTTCGAGTTTGTCTGCCCGGATGGCCGGACTTTGCCGGCGTTCTCGGCAGGCGCCCATATCGACGTTCATCTGCCCGGC
>JAGXBI010000372.1 GCA_018971155.1 Burkholderiales bacterium | reverse complement strand
ATGCAGCATCGCCGCGCCGGCGTCCAGGCAGGCGCGCGCGGTGGCCGCGAGTTCGTCGGGCGTGATCGGCAGCGCCGGGTGGTCGGCGTGGGTCTTGCGCGCGCCGTTGGGGGCGCTGGCCACGGCGATGGGGGCGCGCTCGGGCAGGGGCGGGGTGGCTGTGCTGGTCATGGCAGTCTCATTCAGGGGTTAAGGCAGCGTCGATGGCGAGCGCCAGGCGCTCGACGATCTGTTCGATGGCGGCAGCGTCGCAAATGAACGGTGGCGCCAGCAGCACGTGGTCGCCGCGCACGCCGTCGATGGTGCCGCCCATCGGGTAGGTCAGCATGCCCAGGCGCATCGCCTCGCGCTTGATCCTGGCATGCAGCCGGCGTGCCGGGTCGAAAGGCGCCTTGCTGGCGCGCTCGGCCACCAGCTCGACGCCGACGAACAGGCCGCGTCCGCGCACGTCGCCGATATGCGGATGCTCGGCGAGGCGGGTGCGCAATTGCGAGCGCAGTTGTTCGCCGCGCGCCAGCACGTTATCGAGCAGCTTCTCTTCGGCGATGACGTTCTGCACTTCAAGCGCGGCCGCGCAAGCGGTCGCGTGCCCGAGATAGGTGTGGCCATGCTGGAAAAAACCCGATCCGCCGACGATCGCGTCATACACCCTGTCGTGCGCGAGCGTCGCGCCGATCGGCTGATAGCCGGCGCCGAGTCCCTTGGCGATGGCGAGAATGTCCGGCACCACGCCGTCTTCGTTGCAGGCGAACAAATGACCGGTGCGCCCCATGCCCGACATGATTTCGTCGAGAATCAGCAGCACGCCGTATTTGTCGCACACGGCCCGAATCTTCTTCAGGTATTGCGCCACGGGCGGGACCGCGCCGGCGGTGGCGCCGACCACTGTCTCGGCCACGAACGCCGCCACGCGCTCGGCACCCAGCTCGACGATCTTCGCTTCAAGCTCGTCGGCCAGCCGCTGCGCATACTGTTGCTCGGTCTCGCCGGGTAATTGGTCGCGGTAAGCGTAGCAGGGTGATACATGGTGCGCCGGCACGAGGATCGGCAGGAATGGTTCGCGCCGCCAGGCGTTGCCGCCGATGGCCAGTGCGCCCAGCGTATTGCCGTGGTAGCTCTGGCGCCGAGCGATGAAATACTGCCGTTGCGGCGCGCCGATCTCCATGAAATACTGGCGCGCCAGTTTCAGCGCGGCTTCGATGGCTTCCGAGCCGCCCGAGACGAAGTACACGTGATTGAGTCCGGCCGGCGCGCTTTGTACCAGGCGCGTGGCAAGCGCCTCGGCCGGCTCGCTGGTGAAGAACGAGGTGTGCGCATAGGCCAGCGACTGTGCCTGGCGCTGGATCGCCGCGATGACGCGCGCATGGCCGTGCCCCAGGCACGAAACCGCGGCGCCGCCCGAGGCATCGAGATAGCGCTTGCCCTCGCTGTCGATCAGATGGATACCCTCGCCGCCGATGGCCGTGGGCAGCGGCAGGCGCGGGTTGCGATGAAATACATGCGTCATGTCGGGGTTCCGGGAGAGTGTGCGGTCATGTCAATCACTGAGCGCGCCACGCCGGGGCGCACGCACGTAGGCGCGCGCCTGCCGGAGTTGCGTATCGGTCTGCGCCAGCCGCTCGAGCGCGGCCGGACCGGCCAGCCGGAACCAGCGCAGCACAAGCGCGTCGAGCAATGCCAGCGGCGCGGCCAGTGAATGAAAGAACGATGGAATCGCCACCGGCGCGAGCAGCACGACGTCGGCTGCGTCGGCACCGGGCGCCAGGGCGCTGTCGGTCAGAAAAATCAGCGTGGCGCCGCGCGCTCGCGCATAGGCCATGCTCTCGATGATTTCTCGCGTGTAAGGGTCGAAGGTCACGGCCAGCACTGCGTCGCCCGCTTCGACAAAGCGCAGCGGATCGGCCATCGTGTGCCCCGCGCCATACGACACGATCACCTTGTCGTCGAACAAATGCGTCGCGTAGCCCAGGAAGTGCGTCAGCGCCAGGCAACTGCGCGCGCCCAGCAGCACCACGCGGCGGGCCCCATGCAGCACCTGGGCGGCCCGCTCGAGCGACGGCGCATGGTCGGCCGAGAATGCCGCATCGAGATGAGCGGCGATGGCCTGACCGATGCGGCGCATGTCGCCAGCCGGCTCGACCTCGTCGGGTGTGTTGGCATCGCCCGGCGCGAGCGTGCTGGCGCGCTGCGCAAAGCCGTCGGCCTGGGCCCGTACGTGTTCGACGCAAATCGCGCGCACTGCCGCGAAGTCGTCGAAGCCCAGCGTGCGGGCCAGGCGGGAGAAGGTGGCGGGCGGCAGCTCGCACTGCCTGGCCAGTTCGCGCATCGACAATAGAGCGACATCGTCCCGATGCGCCTCGAGCGCCATCGCGGCGCGGCGCAACTGGGGCGACAGCGTGGCGGCTTTGTCGCGCAGCAGCGCGATCAGCTGGTCGTAATTCATCACGGGGGCGAGCATCGGAATTGACTCAACTGTTTCATGATATTAAAAATGAAACAATTGAGTCATTTGGGGTTAACCCAAGAGCCGGGCTTATTTGAGCCGCCGCGCGGGTTTGTGACGGCGTCGCGTGGGAATTTACAGAAAGCGCATCAACAGCATGCCCAGCAACGAGAGCACCACCGTCGAGGCAAACGGAAAGACGTATTCCTTGCCGCGCCAGCGCAGGCGCAGGTCGCCCGGCAGGCGGCCGACGCCCAGGCGGCTCAGCCAGGGCTGGGCCGACGACAGGATCGTGACGGCCACGAAGACGGTAAACATCCAGCGGAACATGGCGTTACAGCGTATGGGAGCGGTCGCCGCCGGCGAAACCGGAGAGCGTGCCGTCGATCTGTTTGGCGAAGCCGATGACCTTGAACAGCTCGCCCATTTCCGCTTCCGAGAGCAACTTCTGCACGCCGTTGACGGCGGGCAGGTAGGTCAGCGGGTCGGTCGCGTCGAGCGTGCCTACCAGGTCGAGCAGGCCGCCGTTGAGCAGAAAGCGCGCCTGCGAGGTAAAGCCGAGCAACTCGAGGCCGGCCTCGATCCCGGCCTCGGCAATGCCGGTGAATTCGACGTGCGCGGTGATGTCCTGCAGGCCCGGGTAGTAGAACGGGTCGTCGTGCGCATGGTGCCGGTAGTGGCACATCAGCGTGCCTTGCGCTCGCTGCGGGTGGTAGTACTCGCGTGCCGGAAAGCCATAGTCGATCAACAGCAGCGCGCCGCGCATCAATACCGGCGCGACGCTGCGCACGAACGCCTGGGCCGCCTCGTGGCTCTCGGTCACATAGCCGTCGTCCGGCGC
>JAGXBI010000371.1 GCA_018971155.1 Burkholderiales bacterium | reverse complement strand
TCGGTCGAGCAGTTAAATGCAACTCGCAGGACGACCGGCAGAATGGCGGAAGGTCAGCAGCTTATTCAGCGGCGCGCTCTCCGTGTCTAAGTTTTTGGGACTGTCGGAGATTTCGTGTTTAAGGCATAACATGCTCCCAAGGAGAATGTATGCCTCGCAAACCGAAAGCCCCGCTGGCAGAGCTGCCGGCGATCCCCGCCGAGCTGCTTGAGCAGTTCGGCAATGGCCCGATGACGGCCCAAGCCATTAACGCCGCGACGCTGGCGCTCAAGAAGGCGCTGATCGAGCGGGCCCTGGGCGGCGAGATGAACCACCATCTCGGCTATCCCGCCGGGGCGGCCAAGCCAGCCAACGCGACCAATCAACGCAACGGCAAAGGCGCCAAGACGGTGCTGACCGAGGATGGTCCGATTCGTATCGAGGTACCTCGTGACCGAGACGGTAGTTTCCAGCCGCTGCTGATTCCCAAACACGAGCGACGCTTCACCGGCTTCGCGTTGCTATGTACGCCCGGGGCAGGACCGTACGCGAGATCCGGGCCTTCCTGCTGGACCAATACGCCACCGAGGTCTCGCCCGACTTCATCAGCTCCGTGACCGACGAAGTCATGGCCGAAGTCACCGCTTGGCAGGCCAGACCGCTCGAGCCGATGTACCCGGTTGTGTTCTTCGATGCGCTGCGGGTCAAGATCCGCGAAGACGCAGTGGTGCGCAACAAGGCTGTCTATCTGGCGCTGGGCGTGCTGCCCGATGGCAGTCGGGACATCCTGGGCCTGTGGATCGAGAATACCGAAGGCGCCAAGTTCTGGATGAAGGTGTTCAACGACCTCAAGACGCGCGGCGTTCACGACATCCTGATCGCCGTCACCGATGGCCTCAAAGGTATGCCCGAAGCCCTGGCGGCCGTGTTCCCGGCGACCACCCTGCAAACCTGCATCGTCCATCTGATCCGCAACAGTCTCGCTTACGCCAGTTGGAAGGACCGCAAGGCATTGGCCGCCGCGATTCGCCCGATTTACACGGCACCGAGTGCCGAAGCCGCACAGGCGGAACTCGATGCGTTTGCCGAAGGGCCGTGGGGCCAACGGTTCCCAACGGTCAGTGCTGCTTGGCGGAATGTCTGGGATCGTGTGATTCCGTTCTTCGCGTTTCCGCCGGATATTCGCAAGGTTATATACACTACGAACGCCATCGAGAATATCAACTCGCAACTGCGCAAGATCATCAAGACGCGAGGGCATTTCCCGACCGATGATGCCGCGACGAAGCTCATCTGGCTGGCATTGCGAAATATCACCGCCGACTGGGGGCGCGCCGCCAAGGATTGGAAAGCTGCCATGAACCAATTCGCTATCCTCTATCAGGATCGATTTGTTCGGCCTTCCGTGTGATTACTCAACCCGCCTTGAACACGGAATTTCTGACATCCCCCAACTGGCCGGCATCCCCCTCACTCCCTCCCCAAAAACCTCAAATAAAACGCCCCAAACACCAAAACGATACCGACATTCGCCATCAGCCGTTCCAGCAATCGATGCCTGAAAAACAGCACATCGACGCCAACGATAACGGCGATCAATACCGCGACGTAAATCACGACAGACACGTTTTTCGTCATTTCGGCCACCTGCTCAGATGTTTCGAAAGCGTCCTACCCCGGTTTTGCGTGATTTTGCTCCACAAGCCGCTCGAGTGCCAGCGGGGCGAGAGTGGGCTCGGGCGGCGCGTCGATTGTGGCGACGTATGACGGCGTGGGCGGCCTGCCCGTGCCTTGACACCTGGGCTCATATCGCCAAGAATCCCCCCGTTGCCGACACAACGGCGACCCGGGTTGAGAGCCGGAACATCGACGGTCGATGCCGCCCGATAGGCGGCGTTTACTATTGGAGATTCCATGGCTCGCCATCCCGCTGCCCAACCCATCACCCCCTTCCCCCTCTCCCGCCAACGCGACCTGCTCGCCGAACTCGCCAGCCGGCCCAAGCTGGATCTCGCCTGCGCCCAACCGATCCTCACCGAACTCGAAGCGCTCGCCGCCAAGGTCGACGACGCGGTGCAGGCCGCATGCCATGAATTGGCCGTGGTCAGCGAAGGATTGGAAGGCTTGTTGGCGCTGCTTGACGAGGCCGATCAGCAGCGGCTGACGGCGCGGCAGTTGCATACGCTGGTGGCGCCGCTCAAGCAGCAGCTCGATGCGGCGTATGCGCCGGTGCGGCAGATGATTTGACGCGCGCTCGCGCGGCGCGAATTTGGGTCGATCGTCTTTTTACGAGGCGGTCGCCAATGAACTTTGCCGGGTGTCCAGCCGCCGCCATCGAACGACGGTCGGCACTCAATATTCAGCCCTGACGCACGTCGACACCAGCCCCAGTCGGACCTGGCGCAATCTGACATTGGTGTTTTCAGGTTTGATTCATGGCCACACTTGTGCAGCGTGACGCTACAGAATACAATGCGCCATGATCAAATCGTTTCTGCACAAGGGTCTGCGCGACTTTTTCGAGAAAGGCAGCAAAGCCGGCATCCAGCCGCACCATGCTCCACGGTTGGCCCGTCAGTTGCGGCAACTCGATGATGCGCGCGGCCCGGACGATATGAACGTCCCGGGCTGGAAGTTGCATTCGCTACACGGTGACCTGGAGGGGCATTTTTCGGTATCGGTTAACGGCAATTGGCGAATGACGTTTCGCTTTGATGGCACCGATGCCGTGCTGATCGATTACCAGGACTATCACTAGGAGTTGTTTCAATGAGTCGTATATTCAGTCCGCCGCACCCTGGCGCCACGCTGCGCGAGGACGTACTGCCCGCGCTCGGCCTGACGGTCACGCAGGCTGCGCAACAGCTTGGGGTTACGCGCTCCGCGCTCTCGCGCGTACTCAACGAGCACGCCGCGATTTCACCGGAGATGGCGCTACGCATCGAGGCGTGGCTAGGTGTCGAGCGCGGCGGCCGTGCCGACGTCTGGCTGGCCGGGCAGACCGCCTATGATCTCTGGCAGGCACGCCGGCAGAGGCGGAAGTTGCGCGTTAAGCACGCGCCGGCAGAACGCGGTCATTGACGCCAAGGCGGGGGAGCCCTCTCGTCCCGCTTCGCGCCTCTGAAGTCACGCCGGTCGAAGGCTTCACGAACAGCGGTGCGGCCGCGAAGCCCACATCCAGTACCCATGAAAAAGACCACGCGCAACACCCGTTGGGGTGTGCGGTGGTCTTTATTTTGACCTTATTTTGCCCCGCTTTTGCGGTTGCGTTAGCCTCGGCGCGGCGGCTGCACGAATGCCGCCGGG
>JAGXBI010000370.1 GCA_018971155.1 Burkholderiales bacterium | reverse complement strand
CCCGGCATTCGACCCGGGTACATCTCCTCTACTTTCAGCTTCCGCGCCGCGCTTCGCGCCGCGCGGCCAGCCTGCATGCGGGCTGGCCCGCAACCGGGCTTTCGTCTCGAAATCTACAGAGAGGGCCGCTATCAACGTAAACCCCGACGCGAAATTTCTTGTCCCTGCGATTTTTGGCGATTATATTTTATATAGATATCATTTATTACTATGAGATAAAACATGAGCGACGATATTCTGCTGAAAAACATCGGCCCGGTCGCGGTCATCACGTTGAACCGGCCCGCCAAGCTCAACGCATGGACCACGCCGATGCGCAATCAGATCATTGAGGCCCTCGAGCGCTTCGATACTGACGCGAATGTGGCGGCCATCATCATGACTGGCGCTGGCGACCGGGCATTTTCGGCGGGGCAGGATCTTGCCGAGGCGCACGACTTCGACGGTGCCAGAGCGGTTGCCTGGGTCAAGGAATGGGAGCGCTATTACGACGTGCTGCGCAGCCTGAGCAAGCCGCTGGTCATGGCGCTCAACGGCACGGCCGCAGGCTCGGCATTCCAGGTGGCGTTGCTGGGCGATATCCGCGTCGGCCATCCGGGTGTGCGCATGGGGCAGCCGGAAATCAACTCGGGCATAGCCAGCACTACCGGGCCGTGGATCATGAACGCGATGCTCGGCATGTCGCGCACCATCGAACTGACATTGACCGGGCGCTTGATGGAGGCCGAAGAATGTCACCGGATCGGCTTGATCCATCATCTGGTGCCGGCCGAGCAAGTTTTCGACAAGGCGCTCGAAGTGGCTCGCAGCCTGGCGGCCAAGCCGCCCGTGGCAATGCGACTGGACAAGCAGCGCTTTCGTGAAATGACCGAGGCGGGCTTTCGGGACTGCATCGAGGCAGGTATGCGAATTCAGCGTGAAGCGTACGACTCGGGCGAGCCGGCACGCATGATGGAAGCTTTTTTTCAGCAGCGGCGAAAGTAGCGCTGCGCCTCAGGTGCGCCGCGCACACGGGGTGCCGGCGATTTTTTGTGACTGACTGTTGTATTTGTATTCAGGAGTGCGTCATGAATCAGCCCAGTAATCCGAATCGCCGCCGTCTGCTCAAAACCGCCGGAACGCTGGCACTGGCCAGTGCGTTGCCAAGCGTGGTGCATGGCGAGTCCAGGCAGATCATCGTGTCCGATCCGGGCGGGCCGTATACCAAGGCCTATCGGGTGGCTTTCTACGATCCGTTCGAGAAGGCCACCGGAATCAAAGTGGTCAGCATGGCGCGCGAGTCCCAGCCGGTGACGCAATTCGCCGCCATGGTAAAGACCAAAAACTATATCTGGGACGTGACCACACTGACCATTTCCGACGACGTTCCTTATCTGGAGGCGCATGGCTTTCTGGAACCCATCGGCCTGAAGCACAGCAATTATCCGAATGTGATGCCCGATGCGATCACGCCGGATTGGCTCGGCGTCGATGTATATGCCACTGTGCTGGCCTACCGTACCGACAAATTCCAGACGCATGGGCCGCAGTCGTGGGCTGACTTCTGGAATATCGAGAAATTTCCGGGGCGGCGCAGCTTGCGGCGCAATCCGATCGACACGCTGGAGCAGGCGCTGATGGCCGATGGCGTGCCGCTGGACAAGCTGTACCCGATCGATGTCGACCGGGCTTTCAAGAGTCTGGACCGCATCAAGCCGCACATCAATCTCTGGTGGACTTCCGGGGCGCAGGCCATGCAGGCGATCCAGAATGGCGACGTGGACATGATCTCGACCTGGAACGGGCGGGCGCAGGCGGCCATCGACAATGGCGCGCCGGTACGCATCAATTGGCGCGAAGGTCTGTACTCGGTCGAAGGGTGGGGTATTCCGAAGGGCACGCCGCACGCCGAGATGGCCAAGCAGTTCGTGCGCTTTTGCGCGGATGCCAAGCGCCAGGCGGCCTTTACTCCCGATTTGGCTTATGGCCCGACCAACCTGAAGGCCTTCGACATGATCCCGGCCAAGCGCGCGGCAATCCTGCCGACCGCACCGGGTAACCTGCGCGATATGCGCTTGCCGAGCCCGCAGTGGTGGGCCAAGAATCGCGCGGCGGTCACCGAGCGCTTCAACACCTGGATCATCTCCTGATCTCGCGTAGCCGAGCCGAGCCTTATCATGCCGCCCAAACTCCAGACGATCGGGTTGACCAAATCCTACCGGGACACCGTGGCCCTGGCGCCGACTCACCTGAGCGTCGAGGCTGGCGAATTTCTCACCTTGCTCGGCCCCTCCGGTTCAGGCAAGACCACGCTGCTGCAGATGATCTCCGGACTGGTGCCGCCCAGCGCCGGGCAGATTTTCATCGACGGTCGTGACGCTACTGGGGTGCCGGCCGGCAAGCGCGGCATCGGCATGGTATTTCAAAGCTATGCGCTGTTTCCGCACATGAATGTCTGGGACAACGTGGCTTACGGCCTGCGCATGCGGCGCACCGGCCGCGAGGAGTTGCGCCGGGCGGTCGACGCGGCGCTGGCCATGGTGTGCATGCAGGATTATGCGCAGCGCTTGCCGCGTGAGCTCTCCGGCGGGCAGCAGCAGCGCATTGCGCTGGCGCGCTGCTTTGCCTACCGGCCGTCGATCATTTTGCTCGACGAGCCGCTCGGCGCGCTCGACAAGAAGCTGCGCGAACACATGCAACTGGAGATCCGCCGCCTGCATCGCGAGTTGGGGGCGACTTTCATCTACGTCACACACGATCAGGACGAAGCGTTGACGCTGTCCGACCGCATCTGCCTGATGAACCAGGCCCGCGTCGAGCAGATCGGCACGCCAGCGCAACTGTATGACCGTCCGGCCACGCGCTTTGCGGCTGACTTCCTGGGGCACTCGAACTTGCTCGACGGCCATGTCGAGGCGGGCGAGGACGCAACTCCGATCTTGCGCATCGGCGAGCATGCCGTGCCGTTGCGCGAATTCGCCCAACCGCCCACGGCCGGCGCCGCGGTGTGCCTGCTGGTGCGGCCCGAGGCGGCTCAGCTCACGGCACCCGGGCATGGCCGGCTCGCCGGCACGGTCGACGAGGTGGTTTTCCTCGGCAGCGATACGCGGGCGATCGTCTTGCTGCCCGATTCACGCCGGTTCAGCGTGCGCTGCGATCGGCGCCAATCGCCAAGTGTGGGCGAGCGCGTGGGCGTGACCTGGGATGCGGCGCGCGCGACGCTGCTGGCCTGCTAAGGAGGCGGCGATGCGCGAATCCGATACGCTGTCCGAGCCGCCGCCACACGACGCGATGCTCGCCACAAGGGCGTGGCGCAGCCG
>JAGXBI010000038.1 GCA_018971155.1 Burkholderiales bacterium | reverse complement strand
CAGCACCGTGCCCAACGCAACACCCAGCAACGCCGTCGGAAATTCCATCAGGCGATCGGCATAAGCGAGCCACGAAACGCTGCCCTGCGCCAACCGTGACGCGATGTTGGTATTGATGATCAGGCTGATCTGCGCGACCGACACGGCCAGCGTCGCCGGTACCATCTTCGCCAGGACTCGCTTGACTCCGCGATTGCCCAGCGCGGCCGGCACGCTCCAGCCAAAGCGCGGCAGCATGCCGATTTTGACCAGGGCCGGAATCTGAATCGCCAGTTGTACCACGCCGCCGAAAATGACCGCGTAGGCCAGGCCGTAAACCGGCGTCGCGAGGTGTGGAGCGATCCAGAGCGCGGTAACGATAAAGCTGATATTCAGCAGCACCGGCGCAAAGGCCGGCAACGAAAACTGCTTCCAGGTATTGAGGATCGCCGCGGCCAGCGTGGTCAGGGAAATGAAGGTAATGTAGGAGAACATCACCCGGGTCATGAAGACCGCCGCACCGAATGCCTGCTGCTCGCGGCTCAGCCCGGTGGCAACCACATACACCACGCCGGACGCACCAACGACGCCCAGCACCGTCAGCGTGAGCAACGACCAAAGCATGACGGTAGCCACCGAGTCGATCAGGCTCTTGGTTTCCTCGGGGCCGCGCTGGCTTTTGAACTCCGCCAGGATCGGCACGAACGCCTGGGAGAACGCTCCCTCGGCGGACAGTCGCCGCAGCAAATTCGGAATGCGGAACGCGACGTTGTAGGCGTCGGTCATCTGGCTGGCGCCGAACATGCGCGCGATGAGTATTTCACGTATCAGCCCGGTGACGCGCGAGAGCATCGTGAAGCCACTGACCGTGAGGAGAGCTTTGAGCAAATTCATGTTGCGCGTATTATACGCGCGGCCATCGAGGCCGCATGATTAGCGATTGCAAAAAAAGCCTAGCTTGTAGTACAATCGCCGGTTTCGAAGTCAATGGATTGCTTCCTGGCCACCGTGTCTCCCAGGGAGCCGTGCCACCCAGCAATTCAAGGAATTCACATGGCAAATACAGCACAAGCCCGCAAACGGGCCCGTCAGAACACCAAGCAAAATGCGCACAACGCCCCGCTGCGTTCGCGCTATCGCACGGCCATCAAGGCTGTTCGCAAGGCCATCGCCTCCGGCGACCAAGCCGCCGCGACCGCCGCGCTGCGCGATGCCCAGAAAACCATCGACATCATTGCCGACAAGCGCATCGTTCACAAGAACCGCGCCGCGCGCAACAAGAGCCGTCTGGCTTCCGCCGTCAAGGGCATGGCTGCCGCCGCATAAATTCGGTCTGGTAGTCCTGCCGCCCGCACAATGGGTGGCATAAAAAAACCCGCATTCCTTGCGGGTTTTTTATTTTCAGCCTGCGCTCGATGCGCAAGTCCGACGAGCCGGTATCGGCCCGCGTCGCTCAAGCCGCAGGCGGCGAGTCTGCCGGGGCATCCGGAATCGAGCAGGCTTCAGTCAACTGCAATCCGTTATCACGGGCGAAGTTCAGCACGAAATCGAACGCCATCGGTTCGATGTCGCGCAGACGCTCGTCGATCACGACGCACTTGATATCGCCGACCATGACCGGGCGGACATAGGGGGAATATTGCAGCCGCGTGTTGGGGCCGCTGCCGCCTCGCCCAAAACATGACATGACACCACATAATCTCTCAGCCCAATCGCTTGGCCTGAATTTTTTACCATCCCGGGTGATGCCCTGGATGAAATACTCGCGCGCAGGAACCTGGTCGGCCATATCGCTTCATCACCTCTAAAAACAGCCGGCACTGGCGCCGCGGGTAGTGGCTCCGGCCTAAGGAAGTATTATATCTTATATAAGACTTACCCCAGCAAAACTCACGGCTAAAAATGCGGCACCGACCCAAAGTCCCCGGTACCGACGCAACGTCGTGCCAACAGCCGATCATACCGCCGGCGGGTGGCATGCAAGCGATTTGATAGACTATAGGATTGTCGACGCCCCGGCGCTTTGACTGCCCATTTTGAGAGCCATGCCAAGATGACCGCCAAATCTATCAAGCATTACCTGCAATTCAACGACTTCACGCTGGAAGAGTACGGTTATGTGCTGGAGCGTGCCCGCATTCTGAAACAGAAGTTCAAGAACTACGAAACGTATCACCCGCTGCATGACCGAACATTGGCCATGATTTTCGAGAAAAGTTCGACGCGGACCCGTTTGTCGTTCGAAGCGGGCATTCACCAATTGGGCGGCCATGCGGTATTTTTGAACACGCGCGACACGCAACTCGGGCGGGGCGAGCCGATCGAAGACGCGGCCCAGGTGATTTCACGCATGGTCGACATCATCATGATCCGCACGTTCGGGCAGGACATTCTCGAACGATTCGCCGAATACTCCCGGGTGCCGGTCATCAACGGTCTGACCAACGAATATCATCCGTGCCAGGTACTGGCCGACATCTTTACCTTTTACGAACATCGCGGCCCGATTCAAGGCAAAACGGTGACCTGGATCGGCGATGCCAACAACATGTCGTACACCTGGATCCAGGCGGCCGAAATCTTCGGCTTCACATTCCACATCTCGACACCGCCCGGCTACCGCCTGGACCCGGCGATGGTCAACGAATCGAGTCGCGCGTGCCTGCGCGAATTCGACGACCCCCGCGCAGCTTGCGCCGGCGCCGACCTGATCTCGACCGACGTGTGGACCAGCATGGGCTACGAAGCCGAGAACGAAGCCCGCAAGGCCGCCTTCGAGAACTGGTGCGTCGACGCCGACCTGATGGCCCAGGCCAAACCGGATGCCCTGTTCATGCATTGCCTGCCCGCGCACCGCGGCGAGGAAGTCAGCGCCGAGGTCATCGACGGCGCCCAAAGCGTCGTGTGGGACGAGGCGGAGAACCGGCTGCACGTCCAAAAAGCGCTGATGGAATACCTGCTGCTGGGCAAACTGAATTGATGCGGCTGCATCACGATTGGCCATGCCCACGCCAGTGAGTGCGAGTAAAATAACGTTCTTGCGCGCTCGCGCAGGACTCAACCCAAAGCGAAATCATCATGTCTGACGTCAAGAAAGTCGTGCTCGCCTACTCCGGCGGCCTGGATACCTCGGTCATCCTGAAGTGGCTCCAGGACACCTACCAATGCGAGGTCGTTACCTTTACCGCCGATATCGGCCAGGGCGAGGAACTCGAGCCGGCACGCAAAAAAGCCATCCAGCTCGGCATCAAGCCGGAAAACATCTTCATCGACGATCTGCGCGAGGAGTTCGTGCGCGACTTCGTCTTCCCCATGTTCCGCTGCAATTCGATCTACGAAGGCGAATACCTGCTCGGCACCTCCATCGCGCGCCCGCTGATCGCCAAACGCCAGATCGAAATCGCCCGTCAAACGAAAGCCGACGCGGTCTCGCACGGCGCCACCGGCAAGGGTAACGACCAGGTACGCTTTGAATTGGGCTATTACGGGCTCGAACCCGGCATCAAGGTGATCGCACCGTGGCGCGAGTGGGACCTGCTCTCGCGCGAGAAGCTGCTGGCCTATGCGGAGAATGCCGGCATCCCGATCGAGATGAAGCACAAGCAGGGCGGCGCGCCCTACTCGATGGACGCCAATCTTCTGCACATTTCCTTCGAAGGCCGCCACCTGGAAGACCCCAAGGCCGAGGCCGAGGAAGACATGTGGCGCTGGACCGTATCGCCCGAAAAGGCCCCGGATGCTCCGGAGTATCTCGACATCGAGTATGAAAACGGCGATCCGGTGGCGCTCAACGGCAAACGCATGAGCCCCGCCGAAGTCCTCACCGAACTGAACCGCCTGGGCGGCAAGCACGGCATCGGCCGACTCGACCTGGTGGAAAATCGCTATGTCGGCATGAAATCGCGCGGCTGCTACGAAACCCCCGGCGGCACGATCCTGCTCAAGGCGCATCGTGGCATCGAATCGATCACCCTGGATCGCGAAGTGGCTCATCTGAAAGACGACCTGATGCCCCGCTATGCCGCGCTGGTCTATAACGGCTACTGGTGGAGCCCGGAGCGCCGGGCGCTGCAAGTGCTGATCGACCACACCCAGCAGAAGGTCAATGGCTGGGTACGCGTCAAGCTCTACAAGGGCAGCGTGAGCGTCGTCGCGCGCGACTCCAAGGACACGCTGTTCGACCAGACCATCGCGACCTTCGACGATGACGGCGGCGCTTACAACCAGGCCGACGCCGGTGGCTTCATCAAGCTCAACGCCTTGCGCATGCGCATTGCCGAGAACGCTCGCCGCAAGCGCAGCTGAAGCCGCGGTTCAACAGTAATCGACAAGGGCGCCTGCGGGTGCCCTTGTCGCACCCGGCGACGCAACCTGCGCCGGCAAACCATCTTCTCTTCCTCGACCCACCCTCATGGCCCAAACTCAACTGGACAACGTCAGCGTCGTCAAACGCGCCAACCTGTATTTCGACGGCAAATGCGTCTCGCATACCGTGCTGTGTGCCGACGGCAGCCGCAAGACGCTCGGCGTAATCTTCCCCGCCACTTTGCGCTTCGGTACCGACGCGCCCGAGCGCATGGAAATCAATGCCGGGCGCTGCCGCATTCGGCTCGACGGCCAGCAGGACTGGCAAAGCTACGCGGCAGGCGACAGCTTCGACGTACCTGGACACAGCCAGTTCGACATCGAGGTCAGCGAAACCCTCGACTACACCTGCCATTACGGCTGATCATCCGGTCGTCCTTGCCAGGTCCGCCGCCTGACACCACCCGGCGGCCGGCGGACAGCCCGCCGTCGCTCACAGAATGACCGGCTCGGGTTCGAGCCGCACGCCAAAGCGCGACTGCACATCGTCCATGATGGCCTGAGCCAGCGCCAGCACATCGCTGCCGCGCGCCCCGCCCCGGTTGACCAGCACCAGCGCCTGACGCTCGTGGACCGCCACCGGACCGAGCGCACGCCCCTTCCATCCGCATTGATCGATCAGCCAGCCGGCCGCCAGCTTGTAGCTGCCATCGGCCTGCGGATAAGACACCAGGCCAGGGTGACGCGTCAGCAACGTCGCCCGAGTGTCGGCGCTGACGATGGGATTCTTGAAAAAGCTGCCGACATTGCCGGTGAGCGCCGGATCGGGCAACTTTCGCCGGCGAATCTCGATCACCGCATCAAAAATGTTCCGGGGCGACGGCTGCGCGATATGCCGCTGCGCCAATTCCTGCGCGACATCGGCGTATTGAGTCACGGGCTGCCACGGGCGTGGCAAGCGAAACGTCACCGACGTCACGATATACCGGCCGGCGGGCGCCTGCTTGAAAAGGCTGTCTCGATAGGCAAAGCGGCACGCCGCGCGATCGAGCGTGACGAGTTCCCCCGAGGCGGTATCGAAAGCTTGACACCAGGCAAAGCGTTCTGCCAATTCGAGCCCGTATGCGCCGATATTCTGAATCGGCGCGGCGCCCACCGTACCGGGAATCAACGCAAGGTTTTCCAGCCCACCCCAGCCCCGGTCAATCGTCCAGGCCACAAAATCGTGCCACACTTCCCCGGCCCCGGCCTGCACCAGCCAGGCATCCGGGGTTTGCGCCACCAGGCTTCGTCCAGCAATGCGCGTGAGCACGGTCAAGCCATCGAAGTCACGGGTCAGGATCACATTGCTGCCGCCACCGAGCACCAGGCGGGGCAACCCCGCCACACGCGGATCGGCCAGCAATGCCGGCAAATCCTCCGCATGCTCGAGCACCGCCGCATAGCGGCTGCGCGCATCGATGCCGAACGTGTTGTGAGCCAGTAAAGCGTAATCGGTGAGCAGAGTAGACATGCGTGGCGGCGTGCGGCCCGTTCCTAAGGCGGTGGTGACTGAATTACAATAGCGAGCGACGAATTATAGCGGCCACCTGCAATGCGAGTCGCAGACCGGCCCAGGCGCGACCGAACCGCGCACAGCCTCTCAACCCCCTAGGAGCAGACGCTCATGCCATCATTTGACGTGGTTTGCGAAGCCAATATGGTCGAAATCAAAAATGCCGTCGACCAGGCCAACAAGGAAATTACCACTCGTTTCGACTTCAAGGGCTCCGACGCCCGCATCGAGCACAAGGACCAGGAACTGACCGCATTCGCCGACGACGACTTCAAGCTCGGACAGGTTCGCGACGTGCTGGTGGGCAAGATGGCCAAGCGTCAAGTCGACGTCCGGTTTCTCGACTACGGCAAGATCGACAAAATCGGCGGCGACAAGGTCAAGCAAGTCATCACCGTCAAGAAAGGCGTCAACTCCGATTTGGCAAAGAAAATCGTGCGCCTGGTCAAGGACAGCAAGATCAAGGTCCAGGCGAGTATCCAGGGCGACGCGGTGCGCGTCTCGGGCAACAAGCGCGACGACCTGCAAAGCACCATCGCACTGCTGCGCAAGGAAGTCACCGACACACCGCTCGACTTCAACAACTTTCGCGACTGAGGCGGGCCGAGCCGAGCCCGGCCATCACGACTTTTTCTGGCCGACCCTGCTTTCCTTGCCCGTGAGCAATCGCCCGATATTGGCCCAGTGCCGGTAGATGAGCAGCAGCGACATCGCAATCACAGCAGGCGTGTAGGGACCGATGCCAAACATGAAAATGTAGTAGAGCGGCGCGAAAATCGCCGCGACCAGCGCCGCCAGCGACGAATAGCGGAAAAAGGCAAGAATGATCAGCCATGTGGCAATGGTTGCGCATCCCAGCCACGCATTGATCGCCAGCAAGACACCTGCCGCCGTCGCCACCCCTTTGCCGCCCGCGAAACGCAGGAATATCGGATACAGATGCCCGACGAACACCGCCACCGCGACCAGTGCCAACCCGCCGTCGCTCACGCCCCAGGCATTGGCGTAGCGCATGGCGAGAAAAACCGCCAGCCATCCCTTGAACGCGTCGCCCACCAAGGTAAGCGCCGCCGCCACCTTGTTGCCGGAGCGCAGGACATTGGTGGCCCCGGGGTTCTTCGAGCCATAGGTGCGCGGGTCTGCCAGTCCCATGCCGCGACTCACGATAACGGCAAAGGGCACCGAGCCGATCAAGTAAGCGAGAAGCACGAAAATCAGCGTGGTCATGCGAATTCCATTGAGATCGTCGAGTTGGGCGCCATTCTACTTGACTACGCCCCCGCATTGGCGCACTGCACCGACTTGGCATCGAGCAGTGTCGTGAGCACCTGCGGTGCGAGTCCCACCAGGTAGCCACGCCGCCCGCCGTTAATATAGATCAACGGCAAGTCGAGCACGCTGCGCTCGACGAAAACCGGCATCGCCCGGCGCGTGCCGAACGGCGACGTGCCGCCCACCAGATAACCGGAGTGCCGCTGCGCCACCTCGGGCCTGCAGGGTTCTACGCGCTTGACGCCAATCTGCCTGGCCAGGCTTTTGGTCGATACGGTGCAATCGCCATGCATCAGAACCACCAGCGGCTTGCCTTGTTCGTCCTCCATCACGAGTGTCTTCACCACATGATGCTCGTCGACCGCCAATTGCCGCGCCGACTCGGCGGTGCCGCCGTGTTCGACATATTCATACGGATGTTCAGTGAAGGCGATGCCGTGCTGGCGCAGGTATTGAGTCGCAGGTGTCTGCGAAACATGTTTTTGTTTGCTCATGCCGGCATTTTAGCGATGATCACGGCCACCCGGACATATGGAACAAACGACATGGTTCCGCATAGCAGAATGGTATTTTGAAATTTCCCACATGCCTGTTATCTTACAGCCACCAAATAGCACGATCGTTCGTTATCGATGGCGCCGCACGACGACTGGCCGCAAGTCGATAATGACGATACCGAGACATTCCGATTCTCCAAGGAAAACCCATGATTCGCGATAACGAAACCCAAACACTGCTGGAAGATTCGATCCGCCGCTTCGTGCGCGAGCGCCTCATGCCGCGAGAACATGAAATTGCCGAAACGGACGCAATTCCCGAGGAACTGGTGCAGCAAATGCGGGAGCTCGGCCTGTTCGGCCTGGCAATTCCGGAGGCCTATGGCGGACTCGGCTTGACGATGGAAGAAGAGGTCCGGGTGGCATTCGAACTGGGTCAGACTTCGCCGGCCTTCCGCTCGCTGATCGGGACCAACAATGGCATCGGCTCCCAGGGCATTGTCATTGATGGCACCCCCGAACAGCGCGCGCATTACTTGCCGCGGCTTGCCTCGGGCGAGCTGATCGGCTCGTTCGCACTGACCGAGCCCGGTGCGGGCTCCGACGCCGGGGCACTCGCGACCAGCGCGCGGCGCGTGTCCGACGCACAGGGCGAGGCCTATGTGCTCAATGGCACCAAGCGTTACATCACGAACGCGCCGCACGCCGGCATCTTCACGGTGATGGCCAGGACCGACCCGGCGGTCAAGGGCGCCGGCGGCATCTCCGCATTCATCGTGGAGGCCGGCACGCCGGGCCTTTCACTCGGCAAGATCGACCAGAAAATGGGCCAGAAAGGCGCGCATACCTGCGACGTGATCTTCGAGAATTGCCGCATTCCCGCCGCCAACCTGATCGGCGGCCAGGAGGGCGTAGGATTCAAGACCGCCATGAAGGTGCTCGACAAGGGGCGCCTGCACATCGCTGCGGTCGCCGTCGGTGCCGCCAAGCGAATGTTGCGCGACGCCCTGGCCTATGCGATGGAACGCCGCCAGTTCGGACATCCGGTGGCCGAATTTCAACTGGTGCAAGGCATGCTGGCCGACAGCAAGGCCGAGTTGTATGCCGCCGAATGCATGGTGCTCGACGCAGCCCGCAAGCGCGACGAGGGGCGCGACGTCAGCGTCGAAGCCTCCTGCGCCAAATATTTCGCCACCGAGATGTGCGGCCGCGTAGCCGATCGCGCCGTGCAGATCCACGGCGGCGCCGGCTACATCAGCGACTACGGCATCGAGCGCTTTTATCGCGACGTGCGCCTGTTCCGCCTGTACGAGGGCACCTCGCAGATCCAGCAGATCGTCATTGCGCGCGGCCTGATGCGCGGCGCGGAGATCTGAGCATGCGCGCGTCCGCCCCAACCGGGATACTCGACGATATATCCGCCCTGCTGGCCGCCCTGCCAGCCAATATCGGGCAACTCGCGCATCGCATTGCCGCCGTCGCGCCCGAGCGGCCGGCATTGCGCGAGGACGACCGGCAACTCACCTACGCGCAATTGGCCGCCGCTGTCGATGCCACCAGCCAGCGACTGCGCGCGGCAGGCGTGCGCCCGGGCGATCGCGTCATGCTGGTCAACGAGAACTGCGCGGCGCTGGTGGTCCTGTTGCTGGCCACGGCAAACCTTGGCGCCTGGTCGTTGGTTGCCAATGCGCGCCTGTCTGCCGCCGAGATCGATGCCATTCAATCGCACGCGCGGGCGCGGCTGACGCTCTATACGAACGGCATCTCGCCGGACGCGCTTGGCCACGCACAGCGCCATCAGGCAACGCCGGCCGATTGGGCCGACCTTCTCGGTATCGGCCAGGTGGCTGTCGGCCCGCTCAACGTCGACTGTACGCCTGAGCCAACCTCGCCCGATCCGGCTCAACAATGCGCCGCCCTGATCTATACGACCGGCACCACCGGCCAGCCCAAAGGGGTCATGCTGTCGCACCGCAATCTATTGTTTATCGCAGCGGTGTCGAGCTTGCTGCGGCGCGTCAACGGCGACGATCTGGTGTACGCCGTGCTGCCGATCTCGCATGTCTATGGGCTCGCCTCGGTATGCCTGGGCACCCTCTACGCCGGCGGCACGCTGCGGCTGGTGCCGCGTTTCGACCCGGCCCGCGTGCTGCATGCGCTGGCAAACGAGGGAGTCACGATTTTCCAGGGGGTGCCGGCCATGCATGCCAAGCTGCTGGAACACCTGGACGCGCAGCAACGCCCGTTGGACGCGCCACGATTACGCTTTGTCTATTCCGGCGGCTCACCGCTCGACCAAACGCTGAAGGTGCGCGCCGAGGCGCGCTACGGCCTGCCGCTGCACAACGGCTACGGCATGACCGAAAGCAGTCCGACGATCTCCCAGACCCGGCTCGACGCGCCGTGCACCGACTGCTCGGTGGGCCCGCTCATCCCCGGCATCGAGGCGCGTCTGGCCGATGGCGACGCACAGATCGGCGAGCTATGGGTACGGGGTCCTAACGTCATGCTGGGCTACTACCGCGATCCGGCGCAGACCCGGGCCGCGCTGAGCGCCGATGGCTGGCTGAAAACCGGCGATATGGCGCGCTTCGACGAGCATGGCAACCTGCACATCGTCGGGCGTCGCAAAGAGCTGATCATCCGTTCGGGCTTCAATGTCTATCCGGCCGAAGTCGAGCAGGCGCTCAACAGCCATCCGGCCGTGCTGCAGTCGGCCGTGATCGGCCGTCCGGTGGAGGGTAACGAGGAGGTCGTGGCGTTCGTCGAGCTCAAGCCTGGCGCCGCGGCGCTGGCAGACGAAGCGGCACTCGGGGCCTGGGCCAGCGAGCGCCTGGCGCCCTACAAGCGCCCCGCCGAAATTCGTATCGTCGAGCGCCTGCCGGCCGCGGCAACCGGCAAGATACTCAAGCACAGGCTGCGCGACCTGCTGTAAGTTTGGCCAGGATCCCGGCCGGTCTGGCTCACCCGCGGGGATGATGCTTGCCGTGCAGGACCTTGAGCCGCTCGCGCGCGACGTGCGTGTAGATTTGGGTGGTGGAAATATCGGCATGCCCGAGCAGCAGTTGCACCACGCGCAAGTCCGCGCCGTGATTGAGCAGATGCGTGGCAAACGCGTGCCGCAGCGTGTGGGGCGAGAGCGGCGCGCGAATTTCGGCCTGTGCCGCGTAGCGCTTGATGATGTACCAGAACGCCTGGCGCGTCATGCCCTCGCCGCGCTGCGTGACGAACAGCGTGTCGCACAATCGCGCACCCAGCAGCGCCGGGCGCGCCTCGGCCAGGTATCGAGCGATCCAGTGATGCGCCTCGCCGCCGAACGGCACCAGGCGCTCCTTCGCGCCCTTGCCGAAAATGCGCAGCACGCCCTCGTTCAGTCCGACCTCGACCGACTTGAGCTGCACCAGTTCCGACACGCGCAAGCCGCTGGCATACATCAGCTCCAGCATCGTGCGATCGCGCAGGCCCAGCGGTGTGTCGACATCGGGCGCACCGAGCAAGGCCTCGACCTGCGTCTGGCTCAGCGTCTTGGGAAAACGCGGCGCCTGCCGGGCCGCGTGTACGTTCAAACAGGGATCGGCCGTCACGCTGCGCTCGCGCAACGCCCATTGGTAAAAGCGCTTGAACACCGAGAGCCGGCGGTTGGCGCTGGTGGCCTTGCCATGCCGGTGGAATGCCAGGTAGGCGCGCAAATCGGCTTCCTGAACCTGGTCGAGCGCGAGCTGGCGGTCTTCGACCAGCCATTGCGCGAACAGGCGCAAGTCGCGCCGGTAAGCATCCAGCGTATTGCGCGACAGTCCGTCCTCGAGCCACAGCGTGTCGCAAAAGGTATCGGTCAGCGCGAGGCTGGCGGACAGCGCATCGCTCATATCAGCATCACGCCTTCGTGCCGCAGCAACCACCGCTTGATGGCCAGAAAGTAGCCGTCGGCGTCGTGATTGGCAAAGCCGCCCAGCCCACTCGAGGACACCACGCGATGACACGGGATGGCCAGCGGAAAATAATTCGCGCCGCACGCTTGCCCGACTGCGCGCGGCGCCGTGCGCATTTGCTTGGCGATATGCCCGTAGGTCAGCACCCGTCCCGCGGGAATCGCGCAGATGGCCTGCCAGACCCTTTGCTGGAACGCCGTGCCGACCGGCCTGAGCGGCAGGTCGAACACGAAGGCCGGGTCATCGACGTAAGCCTCGACCTGCCGGGCGGCACGTTCGGCCAGCGCATCCTGCGGTGCTGCCGAGCGCATGCTCTCCGGCACGTAGACGATCTCCTCGACGCAGCCGGCGCCGGTGCGGATGCCCACCTTGCCGAACGGCACTTCGATCACTGCATTGAATTGCATCACCGCTTCATTCCTCACGCGCTATCGTCAGCTACCCGGATTTTACGCCGCCGTGGTTACCGCGACATCAACATCGGATCCTGTGCCAGCGCCCATGCGACATGCTCGCGCACCAGCGCCGACGGGTCATCGGCGCGCGCACGCAACGCCTGGCGCAGAGTGTCGTCCCCGGTGGCCCGCAAGCCGTTGCCCAGCGCCACCGCAATGTTGCGCAGCCAGCGCTCATGGCCGATCCGGCGAATCGCACTGCCCGCCATGCGCTCCAGAAATTCGGCCTCGGACCAGGCGAACAGCGCCGCCAACGCGACGTCGTCCAAACCATGACGCACGGCGAAATCGGGCAACGGCGAGCGTTGCGCGAACTTGTTCCACGGGCATACCAGCTGGCAATCGTCGCAGCCATACACGCGGTTTCCCAGCAACGGTCGCAACTCGCGTGGAATCGCACCCTTGTGCTCGTTCGTCAGGTAGGAGATGCAGCGTCGCGCATCGACGCGGTAGGGCGCCACGATCGCGCCGGTCGGACATGCCTGGCGACAACGCTCGCAATGACCGCAGTGGGCGCCATCGTCGCCGGCCGGATCGACCGGCAATGGCAGGTCGACATAGATTTCGCCAAGGAAGAACATCGAACCGGCCGAGCGCGAGAGCAGCAACGTATGCTTGCCACGCCAGCCGAGTCCGGCCTTTTGTGCCAACTCGACTTCCAGCACCGGCGCCGAGTCGGTAAACACGCGATAGCCGAACGGCCCGATGTCGGCCGCAATGCGATCGGCCAGCTGTTGCAGGCGCTGGCGCATGATCTTGTGATAATCGCGGCCGCGCGCGTAGATCGACACGACCGCGGCGGCGGGCTCCTCCTGGCGCGCCAGCTCGACATGCCGCCAGTCGCGCGCCGCGGCCGCAGCCTTGGGCGCAGGCAGGTAATCCATGCGCGCGCTGATCACGCGCAGGGTGCCAGGCACCAGTTCCGCAGGCCGCGCACGCTTGAGGCCATGATTGGCCATATAATCCATGTCACCCTGACACCCTTGCGCCAGCCACGACAACAGGCCCGCCTCGGCCGCGCGCAGATCGACGTCGCTGACGCCGATCGCGCCGAATCCGAGTTCGCGGCCCCATTGCTTGATCCGCGCAGAAAGTCGCGCCAAACCCTCCGGGCCATCCGGGGGGCCCGGTTCATGTGGATCGGACGCGTGCGCCGAGGTGAGTGTTTGTGACCCGTTCATTTGACTCGATTGTACGCAATGCCCGCCTCCCCTGCCGCGACAAGACAATTCGATCTGCCCGACGAGCACGCCACCGAAGCGTTCGCCGCGCGCCTGGCGCAGGCCATCGCGGCGCGTCCGAACGAAGGTCTGCACGTGCATTTGTCGGGCGATCTCGGCGCCGGCAAAACGACGCTGGTGCGCGCGCTGTTGCGCGCCCTGGGGCATACCGGACGGGTGCGCAGTCCCACATACACACTGTGTGAACCATACAACATCGACTTTCCCAAAGGTCGATTGGAGGTCTATCATTTCGACCTATATCGCTTTGCGGATCCTGCCGAGTGGCATGACGCAGGTTTTCGCGACCACTTCTCGGGCAACGCGCTTTGCCTGATCGAATGGCCGGAGAAAGCCGGCAGCTTGCTCGGGGTGCCCGATCTCACACTGAAATTGGAACCGGCAGGCTCGGGGCGACGTCTGACTGCCGTCGCATGCACACCTAAAGGCATCGCTGTTCTTGACCAATGCTGATCAATAAATATCGCCGTACCGACCATACCGCGCCGAGCGATCCGGGCCGTCGCCGCGTGTTGCGCACCGGCGCGTCGACGCTCGTGCTGGCGCTGGCCGGCACGCGCCTGGCGCATGCAACCACGATCATGGCAGTGCGCGTGTGGCCCGCCAAAGACTACACCCGGGTTACTCTCGAGACCGACACGCCGATCACTTTTCAGCAAGATCTGGTAGAAAATCCCTATCGCTTCGTGATCGATCTCGACGGCCTGCAGATGAACGCGACCTTGCGCGATCTCGTCGCCAAGATCAATCCGAACGACCCGCAGATCAGTCAGGTGCGCGTCGGACAGTTCAAACCCAACGTGGTGCGCCTGGTGTTCGATCTGAAAACCGCTGTCAAACCGCAATCGTTCACTTTGCCTCCGGTCGCGGGCTATCGCTATCGGACGGTATTCGACCTGTATCCGGCGGTGCCTCCCGATCCGCTGATGGAGTTGCTCAAGCAAAGCGAGCGCAAGGAGCAGGCGCTGGCGCAGAAGCAGCAAAAGAGCCAGGACGATGCGGGCGACCAGGATAGTACCGAGGCATTTTTCCAGCGCTACGCGCAAGGCGGTTCCGGCGCCACCGAACCCCATCACGACCTGGGCACGAAGCCCAGGTCCGATCGAGCGCCCGAGGTACTCGCGCAACGAGATCGGCGCAGAGGCCCGCAGGACAGCGAGGACAATGCGCCGACGCGGCGAGGCCGCACGACCCGCCTGCTGACGATCGCGCTCGATCCGGGACACGGCGGGGAAGACCCCGGTGCCATCGGTCACCGCGGCTCTTACGAAAAGCACGTCGTGTTGCAGATCGGCAAGCGCCTGCGCGACAAGATCAATGCCCAGCCGAATATGCGGGTCATGATGACGCGCGACTCCGACTTCTTCGTGCCGTTGTATGTCCGCGTGCAAAAGGCACGGCGCGTCGACGCCGATTTGTTCGTGTCGATTCACGCCGATGCGTTCACGACCCCCGAGGCGCGAGGCTCGTCGGTCTTCGCGCTGTCCGAGCGCGGCGCCACCAGCGCCGCCGCGCGCTTTCTGGCAGCCACCCAGAACGAATCGGACCGGATCGGCGGCGTCGATATCAAAACCAGCGACAAAGTCGTCGCCCATGCGCTGCTGGATATGTCGACCACCGCGCAGATTCGCGACAGCAAGCGTTTCGGCAACGACTTGCTGCAAACGATCGGCAAAATCAACAAGCTGCACAGCGGGCGCGTCGAGCAGGCCGGCTTTGCCGTGCTCAAGGCGCCGGACATCCCCTCGGTGCTGGTCGAAACAGCGTTCATCAGCAACCCGGAAGAAGAGGCAAAGCTCAATACCACCGAATACCAGGAAGAAATGGCCGATGCGCTGCTGCACGGCATCAAAGCCTATTTCGCCGCTCACCCGCCGCTGTCGAGAAACCCGACCGCATAAAACGAAAGCGGCGGCCAGATCGGCCGCCGTTGCTCTGAAACATCAGCCCCGCCGCTCAGCGGTTTTGCGAGATCGCGCGCCGCTTGACCAACAGACGCCACAGCCCGCCCACAGCCAGCGGCACCACCGCGGCGCTGATACCGACCAGCACGATGACATTCAGATACTGCTTGACGATCGGCATGTTGCCGAACAAATACCCGGAGCCCACCAGCAGCGCAACCCAGATCAGCGCACCGATCATGTTGTAGACCTGAAAGCGCCGCATCGACATTGCCGAGACACCGGCAACGAACGGCGCAAAGGTCCGGACCACCGGAATGAAACGCGCCAGCACAACCGTTTTGCCACCGTGGCGCTCATAGAATTCATGGGTGATGCGCAAGGCGTTCTTGTCGAGAAATCGCCAGTTGTGCTCGAACACCTTGGGCCCGATATAGCTGCCGATCAGGTAGTTCAGCGTGTTGCCCGTCACCGCGGCGACAAACAGCAAGCCCGCCAGCGTCCATCCATCCATCGCGCCGGTGGCGGCAAGCGCGCCGCCGACGAACAGCAGCGAGTCCCCCGGCAGAAACGGCACCACCACCAGGCCGGTTTCGGCAAACACGATCACGAACAGCAATACATAAACCCATGCCCCATACGCCAGGATGAAGTCATGAAGGTGTTGGTCGATATGGAGCACCATACCGAGCAGATGCAGCAATGTATCCAAGTTCGTTCCTCGATCGTTGTCGCACGACGCCACGCCGGCCATTCGCGCGCCATGATACCACCAGCGCTATCGTCGGCACGGTGCTCCTGAATACATTCGACGCTGCGCTTTATAATGGTTCAATGTCAGCCGCCACCCCCGCCTCGATTCCGCCCGTCGCAGCACGTGAGATCCGTGTTTTGCCGGATCAACTCATCAGTCAGATCACCGCTGGCGAGGTCGTCGAACGACCTGCGTCGGTCGTCAAGGAGCTGCTGGAAAACGCCCTCGACGCCGGAGCCTCGCAACTGCAGATCAAACTCGATGAAGGCGGGGTCCGCCGCATCGTGGTGGCCGACGACGGCGGTGGCATCCCGGTTGAGCAACTGCCGCTGGCATTGACGCGTCACGCGACCAGCAAAATACGCTCGCTGGACGAACTGGAATCGGTGCTGTCGCTCGGTTTTCGCGGCGAAGCGCTGGCCTCGATCGCCTCGGTCGCCCAGCTCATGCTGACCAGCCGCCAGTCGGGTGCGCCGCATGCCACCGTGATCGACGGTCACACGGGCGTGCTGCAGCCCGCCGCCGGCGGCGTCGGGACCACCGTGGAGGTGCGCGATCTCTATTTCAACACCCCGGCGCGCCGTAAATTCCTGAAAAGCGAGCAGACGGAATTCGGCCATTGCCTCGACGTCATTCGGCGCAGCGCGCTGGCGCGGCCCGACGTGGCCTTCTCGGTGCAGCACAATGGCCGCGTGGTCGAACACTGGAACGTCGCAACACCGGCGCAGCGTGTGGCCCGGGTGCTCGGCGAGGCATTTGCCGACGCGCATCTGCCGATTGACGAGCA
>JAGXBI010000369.1 GCA_018971155.1 Burkholderiales bacterium | reverse complement strand
CACCGGCGTTTGCCTGGAAGTCGACGGCGGCCGCTGCATATAAGAAGCGCTGTTTCGCCGGTCGCGCGCCCCGGCTCGCAAAATCACAAAACTCGGCGCGCATTTGAAAAACGTTCATCCAACGAGGAGGTCAGATGGAATCCGTCACATCACAGCCGAACACCGCCACAAGCGGCACACCTTCGGCATTCGAAGTGGCAACCTACCGCAAGGTAGGCTGGCGGCTGATACCGCTGTTGCTGATTTGTTATGTGGTGTCGTACCTGGATCGCGTCAACGTCGGTTTCGCGAAACTGCAGATGGTCAGCGACCTGAAGTTCAGCGAAACGGTCTATGGCCTGGGCGCGGGTATTTTCTTTTTCGGTTATTTCCTGTTCGAAGTCCCCAGCAACATCATTCTGCACAAGGTCGGCGCGCGCGTCTGGATCGCTCGCATCATGATCACGTGGGGAATCGTCTCGGGTGCCACGATGTTCGTGTCCACCCCCGAGACGTTCTACGTGATGCGCTTTCTGCTCGGGCTGGCCGAGGCGGGCTTCTTCCCCGGGATCATCCTGTATCTGACTTACTGGTATCCGTCGGCCCGGCGCGGCCGCATGACCGCGTGGTTCATGACTGCCGTTGCATTATCGGGCTTCGTCGGCGGCCCCCTCTCCGGCTGGATCCTGAAGGACGTCAGCGGCCTGTACGGCTTGGCCGGCTGGCAATGGCTGTTCCTGCTCGAGGCGCTGCCCTCGCTGGTGATCGGCGTGGTGGTGTTCTTCTACCTGGACGACCGGATTCAGTCGGCCAAGTGGCTCACCGATGAGGAAAAGGCGCTGCTGGTGCGCAACATCGACACCGATGCGGTCGGCAAGCACGATCTGCCGCTGTCCCGAGTGTTCGGCAACGGGCGCCTGTGGGTCATGAGCCTGATTTATTTCTCGTTCGTGATCGGCCTGTATGGCGTCAGTTTCTGGCTGCCGACGATCATCAAGAGCACGGGGGTCAAGGATCCGCTGACGATCGGTCTGCTCACTGCCATCCCCTTCGGCTTCGCGGTGATCGCCATGCTGGTGATCGGCTGGCGATCCGATCTGAAACGCGAGCGCCGCTGGCACGTGGCGATTCCGGCGCTCATTTCGGCCGCCGGCTTGTTTCTGAGCACCGTCTGGAGCCATAACACCCAACTGGCGATGATTGCGCTGACCTTCGCCACGATGGGCATCATGGCCGTGCTGCCGCTGTTCTGGAGCCTGCCGACGGCCATCCTGGGGGGCGCGGCCGCGGCCGCCGGGATTGCCATGATCAATTCGCTCGGCAACCTGGCGGGCTTCTTCGGCCCTTATCTCGTCGGCTTCCTCAAGGATGCAACGCACAGCACCAACAGCGGCATCTATGTGCTGGCCGCGTTCATGGTGTTGGGTGCCTTGCTGGTTCTGGCGATGCCGGCGCGGCTGGTCGATAGATAAGCCGTTGGTTGCGCGGCGGTGCCACGGCCGTGGCCCGCCGCCGCGATCGAAATTGGGGGTGTCGCGATGCCGGCGCAACGAGGTGTGGATTTCCCGCTCGGCATGAGCGGGATCGTTTGATTGCACCAATCAGCGCAGCATGAACGACATCGCCGATAGGGAATTCAGCACGCGCAGCAGGGACTGCATACTCTCGGCCTGAAAACGCAGCGCGCTCTCGTTCACGCGGGTCAGGGACGGCCATTGGCAGAACAGATCGGCCAAACCCGGCGTCTGGGTGGTCAATTCACATTCGAGCGCACCGGCCATGACGAATGGCTTTAGGGTCGGTGCGTTAGCCGCAGCGGCTCTTCCCGCTTCGTGTATCAGAACGCTGGCCCGCGCGGGCGTCAGGCTGGTGCATGCTGTCTGCCCTTGGGCGCGCTTGGTCTGCACGCCAGTTGCCCCGCGAAACAGCGGCAACGTCTCGGCCAAGAACACGTCGTCGCCCGAAAGGAGCGCCACCGGTGCATGGAACTCCCCGGCCAGCGCGCCATACAGTCCCGCCTCGCCCAGCTCGATACCATTTACATGCACCGATCGAAACGCAAAACTATTGATCGTATGAGCCAGCACGCCGGCCGCTTGCGAGCGCGCATGGTAGCCGATCATGAACACCGCGTCGCACCCTTGCTCGACACCCGCCATCATGCTGAGATAGCGCGGCTTGCCGACTACCAATTCCGCCCTCTCGTCCAATCGATCGAGCAGCAGGTTGCGAAAGCCTCCGTGCGAGTCGTTCACCAATACATGCGTGGCACCGCCTTCGAAAGCGCCTCGGATAGCCGCGTTAGCCTCGTCGGTCATCCAGGCGCGCGCCCTTTCATATTCCGGATTTCCCGCACGGGTTTGCTCGGCATGCGTGACGCCCGCGACACCCTCGATGTCAACCGAAACCAGTATCTTCATTGCCTTAATTCTCTGCTGATGCCGTGCCCAGCATGTCGCGCCATTGAGGCAGCGCATCTGGCAGCGCACGACGGTGGTGTCCATCACGCCCGGTCACCGGTGAGGCCGCCCACAGCGCATTGATGATAGCCTGCTCTATCGCCTCGGCACAGGCATCGAACAACGGATCCATGTGGGACTCATGCAGCATCCGTACGGCCGGCATCGGCAGTTCGGGCGAATGAGGTATCTGGTAGGCCGAACTGAAGGCCAGCGCGATATCGCCGCTACCGTGGCCATACACGGACCCCATGCGAGCCAGCGCCGCGGCGGCTCGTCTGGAGAGCCGCTCCAACTGGCGAACGTCGAGCGGCGCATCAGTTGCGATTAGCATGATGATCGAGCCCTTTTCTGGCGCATTCGCACAGTCGTCCGTGGTGATATGACGCCCCAGCGCGCGCCCTGCCACTGTCAGGTTCGACCGGCGACCGAAATTTGACAACACCAGCACGCCCAGCACGTGCCGTTGGCCATCTCCCAGTACGGCCACGCGCGATGCCGAGCCGATGCCCCCCTTGAGATCGAAACTGGACATTCCGCGCCCAGCGCCTACCGAGCCCTGGGCAAAGTCGACAGCGGCGTTTCCATAGGCCAGCGCATAGTCGTCGGTCGATACCGCCATGGCCTGAATATCGTTCAAATAACCGTCATTGCATTCGAACACCAGCGGGTTGATCGTTGCCCAGTCCCGGCCAATCTGTGGATGGCGCGAGACGGCTTGACGAATCTGCGCCTGAGCCACCGTTCCGACGGAAAAGGTATTGGTCAGTGCAATCGCAGTCTCCAGCACACCCAGCTCTTGCACCTGCATGAGCCCGGCACTTTTGCCGAAGCCGTTGATGATCGTGACGCCCGCTGGGGTCTTGTAAAG
>JAGXBI010000037.1 GCA_018971155.1 Burkholderiales bacterium | reverse complement strand
AACCGCTCGAGCGCGCTGAGCATCCGCACGTCCGGGGTCACCTCGCTCAGCGGGCCGCGCGCGTTGGCCCAGGGTTTGATGGTGGAGCTGGCCAACCCGAAGGCACTGCTGTTCTTTCTGGCGCTGCTGCCGCAATTCGTCGACGTGCACCGGCCGATCGGGCTGCAGATGCTGATCTTCGGCCTGACGACCTTCCTGCTGGATCTCTGCTCGTATTCGTTCTATGCATGGCTGGGTGCGAAAAGCCAGGGGATCGTCACCAACCGGCGCTGGGCCGGCGCGGCCGGCCGCGCCGCCGGGGTGGTGCTGATTGCCGCCGGCGTGTTGACGGCGTTTGCGAAGGCTTGAGACGTGCCTGGCGCGTCCGTCCAGCATGGTGAGCGCAGCCAGATCCCGGGAGTGAGGTGTGCTATTGCGGCCACACCATGTCGCCCTTGACCACCTTCGCACCCAGCGCAAGCCAATCGGTTTCGGGCAAGCCGGGATAAGCGGCCTCCATCGCACCGATCAATGCTTTCGCGTCGGGGGCCTTGGTGAGTTCCTGATCAAAGCGCTGGAGATACTGCTTGGTAAAGACAACCGCGCCGACACCGTCCGGACGTGCGCCGAGATAGTGTCCAGGTATCACTCGCAACGGGTGCAGCGCCAGGATCGAGTCGAGCGTGGCAATCCAGTCGGCACGAGCCTGAACCGTCTGCGTATCGGCCACCCAGACGTGCGTGCCGCTGAAGACCACGGCGCCGCCGGCCACCGTGCGCAGGCTCGGAATATAGACATAACTGCGCGCCGGCGTGGGGCCGTCCAGCCCTTCGATAAGGATGCTCCGGCCGTCGAGCATCAACCGGTTGCCGTTGAGCGCGGTCGGCACGATGAGCGTTTTGGGCGCGTTCTTTCCAATGATCGGGCTCCAGTAGCGCAATTTGCGGTCTTTCAATATGCGAATCGCGGCGACGGTCTCGGGTGTCGCCAGGATTGGCGCATGCGGAAAGGCCCGGTGCAGAACACTCAGGCCGAAGTAGTAATCCGGATCGCTATGACTGATGTAGATCGCTTGCAGATGCCGGCGCGTGGCGCGGATCATACGCACCAGGCGTCGCGCATCGTTGGTCTGGAACTGCGCGTCGATCAGGATGGCATCGCGCGGTCCGGTGACGATCTCGGCCGACACCGGAAAGATCGATTTCGTGCCGGGGTTATAGACGGTAATCGACAGCGGCGCCTTGGTGGCGGCAGCGCTGGCGGGGCCGGCGATCAGGCCGAATGCGACGGCGGCCAACGCCAATGCGCGAGTGATTTTCAGTGGCATTCGGGTGTCTCCAGTGGTTTTATTGGTCGAGGCGGAACGCCGCCCCACAGACCATACGAGTGACAGGTCAGGTCGACAAGGTCGCGCCTTGCGTTTTAACTGTCCCGGATTTCGATTTCGCGCGGAACGCGTCACGCGATGTGTCGAACGCCTCACGTTGTGGGGTATGTCCCGCGTTGACAGTTTTGCGGGCGCGATGTTAACGTCGACGCCGAAATTCGGCACTCGATCCGGTCAACCCGCGCCATAGCCAACAACGCGCAGTCGCTTCGATCATCCTCGAGCGCCAGTCAATGCCGCAGTGGAGCATCGCTTGGCCTTACCCATTCTTCCTTACGTGCCGCAGTCGGCGTCCGCCGTATCGATCGAGGTGCAACGCCTGGCCCAGGATCACGTCATGCGCACCATGGCGCCGAACGGCCATATGTTTTTCGAGTTGATTGTCGTCATCGCCGGGAACGGCAGGCATATCGTCGACGGCCTCGATCACGAAGCGCTTGCGGGAACGGTTTTCGTGTTGCCGCCCGGGTCGATTCATGATCTGCGCAGTTTTGCCAGCGCGGACGGATGGGCGATCCTGTTTCAGACGGATAGCGTTGATCCAGACAGCCCCCATGGTTTGGCCCCGATCGATAATCTGCCGGTCGGATTGCTGTTCGATCTGTTTCGCCAACCGGTATTGCAGATGCTGCGCCCCATACAACTCGATGCAATCAGCTTGGCGCAGGTCACCGGCCTCATCGGCCGCATGCATGAGGAATTGAGCGGACGGCAAGAAGGGTATGTCCACGCCGCGCGCGCTGCGCTGCAACTGCTGCTGGTAACCCTGGCGCGCAACGCGCCATGGCTAGGTGCGGGGGCGCCAAACACCACGCCACAGGCAGATCTGGTTTCGACGGTATTTGCCGACATCGACCGCCACTTTCGCGGTGCCTCCCTGCTGAGTCAGGCATCGTCCCGACTGGGCTTCAGCGGCGGCTACTTGACGACAAAATTACGCCGCCTCACCGGACGCACCTATGGGGAATGGGTTATCGAGCGACGCATGATCGAGGCCCGGCGCCTGCTGGCCACGACGCAAATGAGCGTGGCGGATATCGCCCAGGCACTCGGCTATGCGGAGGTCGAGTCGTTCATCAGGCGTTTTCGCCTGCACCATGAATTCACGCCATCGGCCTGGCGGGAACGCTCCCGGACACCGACACCGCGCGAAAGCGAAATTCGGACAGTCAAAACATAACCCTGGACCTGTTGATCTCTTGCCCCGGCGCCTAGCATCGGTGGTGCGGTAAAACCCAGGAGACAAGAATGGTCAACGTAGCGGTAGTCTATTTCAGTGGTTACGGGCACACGGCCCGGCAGGCAGCAGCAGTCATGGAGGGAATTCAATCGGTTACCGACGCACATGTGACCGGCATCGTCGTCGACAGCGACGGATTGATCAAGGACAACGCCTGGCACGAATTGCAGGAAGCCGATGCGATCGTCTTCGGCTGCCCGACCTACATGGGGTGCGTACCGTGGCAGTTCAAGCGCTTTGCCGATGCCAGCAGCAAGGCGTGGGCAGCGCAAGGCTGGCGCGACAAGCTCGCGGCCGGGTTCACCAACTCCGGCTCGATGAACGGCGACAAGCATTCGACGCTGAGCTACCTTTTTACGCTTTCGATGCAGCATGCAATGCTCTGGGTCGGAACGGGCCTGATGTCGGCCAACAAGAAAGCGTCCGGTCGAGACGACATCAATTACCTTGGCGCCTTCGCTGGCGCCATGGCGCAATCGCCGGCCGACGCTTCGCCGGACGAAGCTCCCGGCCCGGGCGATCTGCACACGGCACACCTGTTCGGGCAACGCATCGCCCAGGTTGCCAGCCGGTGGTGCGCCTCCTGACACATCCAGTTTCCGTCGGTCGCCAGACCGCCCCCGCGCGCCCAGACGGCGCTCCCGTGAATCCTCACTGCCGTTGGCAGGTGCGCCACCGGGCAAGAGCGCCACGTGGGCGGGAAGAGTCACGCATACAGTCGTTTTGATCGCATGTGAGGAATACTCGACGAAGACTCCGTCTGACGGGGGGATTCCATATTTCATATTGCGCCGTTGTTTAGACCAGCACCGAAAATAACATTAAGGAATCCATGCAATGAATCGAAAAATCAAGATCGCGATCGCAGCAGGCATGATCGCCGTGAGTGCGTTTGGCATTACGTCATCGTTTGCCAAAACCAATCCCTGGCCGCCCACCACCGCAGGCAAGCCGACGCCCATCATTCCCGGCATGCCGCCCGCGCTGGCAGCCCACCTCGCGAATTTCGACGACCTGGACTTTCACGTGTATACCCAGCAGCGCTGGCTGGACCTGCACAAGAGCCACGCGGCAAACATCGTCGTTCATTACCCGGATGGTCACATCACGAAAGGCATTCCCGACCACATCAAAGAACTGAAATTCATGTGGACCTTTGCCCCCGATAATCGCATTACTGAACATACGGTGAGATTCGGTACCGCCGACGGTCGCTGGACAGCGGTCATGGGCTACCTCGACGGCACCTTCACAAAGCCCATGGTGCTCGTCGACGGCAAGGTCATACAGCCGACCGGAAAGCGTTACCACCTGCCGATGGCGACGCTGGGGCATTGGAACAACCATGGAACGATGGACGAGGAGTATTTGTTCTGGGACACCGCAACGTTGATGAAGCAGATCGGCGTCAGTAATTAAGCGACGCCGACCTCGCCTCGCCCAGCCGCCGACGTCATCGGATCGAGGTGGTCTTTACCCGCGCCTCGGTCCGTTTTTCCTACACGCCCGCCGGCAGCTTGCTCGCCATCATCTTGCGCCTATCCAGCCTGCGGCCGTCGACGATGAAGGTGCCGTCGCCCACCGCATGCACCACGCGCTTTTCCTTGCGGGTCGTGTCGACGTAGGCGGCCACGGCCTGCAGCACGACGATGTTGTGCTTCTCGACGATGTCGATGACCTGGCATTCGATATTGGCCAGACACTCCTTGATCAGCGGCGGCTTGACATGCCGGGCCGGCACGCGGGTGAGCTTGAATTTGGCGAACTTGTCGGTGTCGACGCCGGAGCAGGTGCCGATGCCCACCACCTTGTCGAGCAGATCGACAGTGGGAATCGCGATCACGCATTCGCGATGCTTGCGCAGCGCCGCGTAGGAGTAATTCCACTCGCCGGTCGTGATGGCGAACACCGGCGTGAAATCCATCACCATGGTCCACGAGATCGTCATGATGTTGTCTTGCCCGCCGTCATGCGTGGTCACGAGAATGACGGGCCCCGACTCCATCAGGGTGAAGGCTTTGCTGAGTTCGAGCTGACGCATCACGCACCTCCGATCGACAAACCGAGCCTGCCTGATGGATTGTACGCGTGGCGGAAACTGGATGTGCCGCCGTCGGCATACGCGATTTTCCGCTTGCGCGCCACGTATTTGACGGCACCTATATTCACACGCGATAAAGCCGCTCCGGCTGCGCCGTGCGCGGCGCACATCGGTGGCAGCCCGGCCGGCTAGAAAACTACCTGGCGTCGATCTTGTTTCAGTCAGTCCAATATCGCTTGCAGCCGGCCAAGTGCATCCTCCACCACTTCTGCTGGCGCGCGCTCGATCTTCTTCGCTCCGCGAGCTTCAAGATCCAGTGCGCGAACCATGTTCACCAGGGCAACGCCCTGGGTTTCGGTGCCGGAACCCGACAACGGTACCGCGAAGCCGGCGAATCGGGCGAACTCGCCGCCCTGCGTGATTGGCGCAACGAGGGCGACGCCTAGCGCATTGAACAATGCCGTCGATAACACCAGGACGGGGCGAAAATCTCCCTGCTGCTCGCGACCTGCCGTCGGATTCAAACTCACGCGCACGATGTCGCCACGATCAAACTTGGCGCGTCTCACCATATCTCACGACCTACCGGAGCACTCCCATGCCAAACCGCCAAATCGCTCGGCATCGACGCTTTCGGGTCGCACTGTGCGATGAGTTCGCTGAGCGCATACTTGTGCCGAGCCGGCTTCAGCATGAGCCCCTCCGGGCGCACATCCACAGCGAGCTTGTCGCCCAGCGCGACTTTAAGTTGATCAAGGAGCGCGGCCGGTAGCCGCACCGCTGCGCTATTGCCCCATTTTTGAATCGACAGTTCCATTGCACACTCCATGAAGTAGAGCCATTGTAGATACGCGATGCTTTCAGGTCAAGTGCGTGCGTCTACACCGGCGCGATGCAATTTCAACTGCTTCCCATGCCCATTGAGCGCGCCCAAATCCGGCTCCCCTTGGCGAACCTCTAACACGTCCGCTGCCCACCCGACGGCGCCAGACGCGTCTGGGCGGGGGTGGCCGGCCGGTCCAGCGCGCCGGACGAAAACAGCACGCCGCCGATCACGAATACCGCGCCGAGCCCTTGCGCCAGCGTCACGTGCTCGCCCAGGCTGATGGCGATGACCATCGTGAAGATCGGCACGAGGTCGAAGAACACCGCGGTGCGCGCCGGGCCGATGGTGCGGATGCCATTGTTCCACCACAGATAGGCCATCACTGAGCCGAACAGGGCCATCACCGCGAGCGCCGCGACGTTCGGCGCGGCCGGCACCGGCAGCGTGCCGCCGTGCGTGGCCACGGCCAGGCCGGTGATTGCCGCACCGCCGATCAGTATGGTCGCCGTGGTGGTCTGCAGCGCCGACAGTTGCCGGATGAAGCGCTTGCCGACGATGCTGTAGACGGCCCAGCACAGGTTACCGAGCAGAATCAGTCCATTGCCGCGGCCCAGGGTGAAATGCGCCAGCATGCTCCACGCGCCGCCGGTGACCACCGTCACCACGCCGGTGAAACTGAGCGCGAGGCCCAGCACCTGGCGCCACGAGATCCGGTCGCCGATCACCAGCGCGGTGAGCACCACGGTGATGGTGGGGTTGAGCGTCATGATCAGCGAGCCGTCGACCGACGAGGTCGTTTGCAGCCCATAGAAAAACGCCACGTTGAAGCCGAAGATGCCGAGCAGCGCCATCACGACCAGCGGTGCCAGATTGCGGCGCATGCCCGCCCAGTCGATCCCCTCCTTGTAAAACGTGTAGGCCGCCATTACCGCGCCCGCGGCAATGAACCGCCAGGCGGCCGCGGCCAGCGGGTCCATCGCATGCACGACGTATTTGCCGAGATTGAAGTTGGCGCCCCAGAAAAGCGTGCTCAAAACGAGTGTCAGATAAACCAGGCTCTTTTTCATGATGACTCCCTGTTAGCGAAGACAGGGGTATTATTTGTTTTTCGAATTTGAAAATATACTCAAATAAATTGAATATCATTTTTCAAAAATGAATGACTGGAACGATCTGCGATATTTCCTGGCGGTGGCCCGCAGCGGCGGCCTGTCGCCGGCCGCCGGCGAGCTGGCAGTGAGCCCGGCAACGGTCTCGCGCCGCATCGATGCGCTGGAACATGCGCTGGGCCTGACGCTGTTCCTGCGACGGCAAACCGGCTATCTGCTCACGGACGAGGGCGAGCGCCTGCTGGCGAGCGCCTTGCCGGTCGAACAGGCGATGCTGGGCTTCGAGCGGCAGGCCGAGGGGGCCGGAAAACAGGCCGAACAGCTGTCAGGCACGGTGCGGGTGGCAGTGCCGGAGACGTTGGCCTCCTATTGGATCGCACCGCGTCTGAAGGCGTTTTTGGCGCAATACCCGAAGCTTTGCGTGGAACTCATCGTCGGGGTGAATTACGTCAACCTGTCGCGCCGCGACGCCGACATCGCCGTGCGCATGGCCGCACCGACCCGGGAAGAAGAAGGCGAGTACATCGCGCAACCGCTCGGCGGCCTGCCGTTTGCCGCGTATGTCGCGGCCGGCATATCGAGCGCCGACCAGGATTGGCGCACCCTGCCCTATCTGGCCGGCGACGATTCGTGGTCGCACCTCGCCATGACGAAATGGCTGCGCGCCACCTTCGCCGGCCAGCCGCCCGCGCTGGCCAGCAACAGCATGAACGTGCAGTACATGGCCGCCTGCCAGGGGCTCGGCGTGGTGGTGCTGCCGACCTTCGTCGGCGATGGCGACGCCCGTCTGCGGCGCGTCGAGCCGGGCCATCACGTTCTGTCGCGCGAGCTATGGATGATGATCCATCGCGACCTGCGCGCCAGCGGGCGCATGAGTGCGATGCGGGAGTTTCTGACGACGATTTTTCGCACGAACGGCGATGGCATCACGACCGGGGCGACCCGGCCGACGGCGCGCTGACCGCGCGGCGTCACGGGATCACTCGCCGGCGCCACGCTCAGGTGGGCTTGCCGCCCTCGGGCCCGAAGAAAATGACCCAGGTCCGAAAGTCGGCGCTGAAGGTCTCGAAGCGATGTTCGACGTGCGCCGGCACGAACAGCACGTCGCCGGCGGTAAAGGTGCATACCTCGTCGGCGCGGCGAAAGGTGCCCGAACCCGACGAGACGATGTACAACTCGTCGCGCGCGTGCGGCGACTGCGTGTCGGTCCCGCGTGGCGCGAACAGTTCCACCGACACATCGCCCCGCTCGAACAGGACGGCAAACGGCACCGGCAGGCTCGCCAGCGCACGCGCGGCGTCAGCCTCGGAAATTTTCAGAAGGTCGTCGTTCGGCGTTGCCGCCATATCGGTCCCTCCGGCGCCCTGCGAGCGGGCCCGTTCACAGACTTACAGCGCGTGCTGCACCGTGCGCGCCGAATCCGAAATGTCCTGACCGAAACCGGCCACCGTGTTGCAGCCGGCCAGCGACAGGAGCGCGCCGGCCAACAGCAGTAATGCGATACAACGCTTGAACATAGACCCCTCATGCATGACAAGTTAACGGTGTTGGTCAGCATGGTAGGCAAATCCGCCGGCAGGCTCAAGTCATAAATGGCGGGCGCCGCCCTCAGCGCCCGGCAGCGTAGACACGGCGACCGGTTTCGTCCAGCACGTCTTTGCGCGCCTGCGGGCTGAGGCCGGCGGTGGCTGCAAGCGCATGGTTGACCATGTCGGCATACGGAATCATCGTGTTGCCCATGTCGGAGCCCCACATCACATGCCCGGCGCCGAACAGATGCACGGCGCGCTCGACTTGTCCCCGCATCAAAGCCTTGTCGTAATGCACCCGCGCGAAGTTCTCGGTGGTCACCTTCAGATAGACATTGCGATGCCTGGCCAGGGCGGCATACGAGGCGTCGAAGCCATAGCCGGGTGCGCCGATCGGCGCGGGCCACGCGCAATGGTCGAGGACGATCCGGGCGTGCGGGAAGCGCTCGGCCAACTGGCCGATGTCGCGCAGGAATCGAGGGTCCGGGCTGCGCGGATACGGCATCAGCTCGACCACCAGATGCGCCTGGTCGGCGACTTGCCACAGGCGCAACATGCCCTCGCTGGCCAGCCACGGGTAACTGCCATCGGGCGCGCGCTTGCCGATCTTGCGAAAGCCGGCCACGCCATGCGCTGCGGCCAGCCGCGCCAGCTCGGCGGGCGCATCGGGCGCATCGGGATCGACGATCACTACCGGCGTGACCTTGCCGTTGCTGTGCGCGGCCACCGAAAGCAGATAACGGTTGTCGCTCCGGTACGCGGCGCCGTACTGAATGCCCACGCCGGCCCCGACGCCCATGCGCCGCCAGTCGCTGTCCACACGCGCCGGGTCGTTCGGGTGATGGGCCGCGCGCGCGGTCATTACCGCCTCGCCCATATACGCGTGCTGCGCATGCAGCGGGAACTGCGCGAAATCGCTGCTGTAGAAATGGACCTGCGTATCGAATATCGGAAAATCCACGCCGCGGGCCAGTGCCGGCGTCTGTGCCGCCAGCAGCGCGCCGCACCACAGGCCGGCGCAAATGATGGTCTTTGCGAGTTTCATATTGTCTCCTCAATGTGTTTTTAATTGATCCGGACGCGCGAGCGCATCAGGCGCCGGTTATCCCATCAGGTTCTTTTTGGCCGGCACCAGATACACGCCGATCAGATAGAGCGCGGCGAGCAGTCCCGTTGAAATCGCCAGCGCGACGGAAAGGTTCGCCGACAGGCGGGCGAGCAGCGAGACGATGACCGGCATCGAGCCGCCGAGCGCGAAGCCGATGTTCCACGAGATCGCCGTGCCGCTCGAGCGCAGCGCGGTCGGGAAGCGCTCGTTGAGCACGATCAGCAGCGGCGCGTAACAGAACGTGCCGACGCCGCTGAGCAATACCGCATACAGGCCGATCATGCGCAGATCGGTGGTGTGCGACAGGCCGCGATACAGCAACGGAATGGCGATCAGCGACACCACGCCGTACACGGCCATCGCGCGCCGTCGCCCCATCACGTCGGAGAGGTAGCCGGCCAGCACCGAGGAGGCAATCACCACGATCGCCGCGAGACTGAGAATGAGGCCCAGTTCGGTCGGCTTGACGTGATTGACCAGCTTCATGAAGGTCGGCAGATAGCCGGAGGTCAGGTACGACAGCCCGCCGCCGGCCGTCGTGAGAGCCACGCCCAGCAGGATGGCCGGCAGGAATTGCGCAAGCCGCGGCCGCTCGCTCGGCTGTGGCGCCGCGCCGGCGCGCGCACGCTTGGCATCCTGCTGCAACGCCTCCCACAGCGGCGACTCGTGCAAGCGCGTGAATACGAAGAGTCCCAGGAATGAACTGATCAACCCGGTGAAGAACATCACGCGCCAGCCCCACACCTGAAAGCTCGGGCCATGAAACACGGCGCTGACCAGCAAAAACGCCAGCGAGGCGAACAGCTTGCCCACGCCCGAGCCGCCGCCGGAGATGATTCCCGAGGCCAGGCCGCGCCGGCCGGGCGAGATCGACTCGGTGCCCAGCGTGTGGGTGGAGGCCACCATGCCGCCCATGAAAACGCCCTGAATCAGCCTGAGCGCAAGAAACAGCACGGTGGCCAGGCCGCCGATCACGGCCACGGTGGGCAGCGTGCCCATCAGCGCGGTCGACAGGCCCACGCCGGTGGCGGCCACCACCATCGAGCGCTTGCGCCCGTTCTTGTCGGCATAGCGGCCGAACAGATAGCCGCCGACCGGACGCATCACGAGCGTCGCCGTAAAGGCGGCATAGACGCCGGCCAGCGACAGCATCTGCTGCCCGGACGGGAAGAAGACCTTGGCCAGAATCGGCGCGACATACAGCAGAATGAAAAGATCGAATAGGTCGAAGGCCCAGCCAAGGCCTGAAAAGGCGATGGCCGCAACGACCTGCCGCTGTGTCAGCGCCTGGCGTGCCGGCGCGTTGAGCGTTGCTTCCAAGGTGATATCTCCTCGCTTGTTATGGATGAAGCCCGAGCCCCGGGGTGCGCGTCACGCCCGGGCCTCCGGATAATGCCTGATGCCCGGCCGGAGTGCCGTCATTGCCCGCCATGGAGTGTCTCCCCGGCGCGGGCCACGACCATCGGTGCACGTCGGGTCAGAACGTATGCCGCACGCCGACCCCGTAGGTGCTGCCCGCGCCCTGGCTCGTCAGCTTGTCGAACGAATACACCGCATAGACGTCGGTGCGCTTCGAGAAGTGATAGTCGTAGCCGGCCGATGCGGTGTTGCGTATATAACCGGCATTGCGCGGCGCGGTCTTGCTGGTGCGCGCCCATTCGAGCAGCATGGCGCTGTTGTGCGCAACCGGCACCGAGGCGCCCAGCTCGTAGGTATGCGAGGTAGCCTGCGCGCCCTCGCTGTTGGTCGAGACGAACGCGCCGTACAGCTTAACGAGCTTGAAGTCATAGGCGGCGCCGGCCAGGTAGACGTCCTGCTGCACCACCGGGGCCACCGCCGACATGCGGTCACGCTGCATCGATGCCACCGCCGTCAAGCCGCCATGCTGATAGCTCGCGTGCAGGCCGAGATTGTTGGCGCCGCCCTGCCCCGCCACATTGCTCACGCTATAGAACACCGACCCGGCCAGGCCATGCCAGTTGGGCGTGCGGTATTGCACGCCGTTGTTCCACACCGTGTCGCCGATGATGTTGCCACCATAGGTGGCGATGAAGGTCTGCAGCACCAGCGGCGAGAACACCACCGAGCCGCCGAACGGATTGACCTTCTGCATGTTCAGGTAGGTGGGATTGGTCTGGCGCCCGAAGGTCAACGTGCCGTATGTCGCGTTGGACAGTCCGACATAGGCGTTGCGCGACCAGAACGGATCGCTGGGATTGCGCCCCATGTCGCCATTGTTCGGCTGGAAGAAGCTCTCCAGCGCGAAGATCGCCGAGGTGCCGCCGCCGAGATCCTCGCGGCCGCGCAGCCCCCAGTAGGAAGTCGTCAGGCCGCCGCTGCCCTCCTGCACCACGCCCGACGACATGCCGCTGCGCTTGAGGTTGTCGACGTACACGCCGATCAGGCCGTAGACCTGCACCGAGCTGGTCGGAATCGCCGCCTGCGCGGCCGCGCCCAGCGAGGTACCCATCAGCAGCGCGCCGGCCAGCGCGCTCAGGCCGAGCCGCTGTGCCCGTGCGAGTGTTTTGTTCATGCTGTCTCCTTGCGTTATAGATTTGTGGTGTTGCGTGTTGCGTGCTGTATTGCCCGCCCGCGCCCGTCCAGGCGCGGGCACGACTGCCCCTGGCGGGCCAGTGTCGTGCCCGCCTGTTCGGTCGTCACTGCCGTGCGTCAGATCGCCTCGAACCCATACAGGCGGGCCGGATTGGTCACCAGCAGCTGCTCGCGCAGTCCCGCGTCGTCGCAAAAGCGGAACATCAGGTCGACCAGCTCGCCATCGTTGGGCATGTCTTTCGAAATATTCGGATGCGGCCAGTCGGTGCCCCACAGCACGCGATCGGGCGCGGCTTCGATCAACGCGCGGGCGAACGGGATGGCGTCGTCGAATGGCCGGCGCCCCACCGAGACGCGTTCGCTGCCGCACACCTTGACCCACGCGAGCGGGTTGCGCATCAAGTCGAGCAGGCGCTGGAAAGACGGCTGATCGGTGCCAGCCTCGGCCCTGATGCGGCCCATGTGGTCGATCACGAACGGCACGCGAATGCGATCGATGCGCTCGGCGTAGGTCACGATGTCCTGCGCATCCAGATGCAGCACGACGTGCCAGCCCAGCGCCTCGATACGCCGCAGCACCCGGTCGAACACGTCGAGGTCGGGCGCGCCGCCCAGGTGCGCGACGAAGTTGAAGCGCACGCCGCGCACGCCCTGCGCATCCATCTCGGCCAGTTGTTCGTCGGTGACGTCGCCGTCGACGATCGCCACGCCGCGATAGCGGCCCTGGCTGCGCTCGATCGCATCGAGCATCGCGCGGTTGTCGGTGCCGTGGCAACTGGCCTGCACGATCACGCCGCGCGAGATGCCCAGCCAGTCGTGCAACTTGACCAGGCCCTCATACGGTGCATCGGGCGGCGTGTAACTACGGTCGGGGGCATAGGGAAAGACGTTGCCCGGGCCGAACACGTGGCAGTGTGCGTCGCACGCACCGGCGGGCAGCGCATGAGCCGGTTTGAGCGGATTCGGATCGGGCGGCAGGCAGGATTTCAATGTCATCGGATCTTCGTTCTATTCGATCGGGTTAATCGGTGAGTCAGGAATCGAGTTCGTCGAGCGAGGCGACATAGCGCAGCCCCATTTGCGCCAGGCGCTCGCGCATCTGGTAGATGTCGAGCCCCAGCTCGCCGGCAGCCAGGCGGGCCCGCTTCTCCTCTTCGAGGGCCACGCGCTTTTCACCGAGCGCGGCGACCGCTTCGACCCGGCTGTGCGGCACAACCACCACGCCGTCGTCGTCGGCGACGATGGCGTCGCCCGGCGTGACCAGCGCACCGCCGCACACCACCGGCACGTTGACGCTGCCAAGCGTGGCCTTGACGGTACCGCGTGCGTGAATTGCCTTGGCCCACACCGGAAAGCCCATTTGCTCGAGCGTCGCGACATCGCGCACGCCGGCGTCGATCACCAGCCCGGCAACGCCGCGCGCGCGCAGCGAGGTGGCCAGCAGGTCGCCGAACATGCCGTCGCTGTTGTCGGTAGTGCAGGCGACCACCAGCACGTCGCCCGGCTGGCATTGTTCGACGGCGACGTGCAGCATCCAGTTGTCGCCCGGCTGCGCCAGCACGGTGACGGCGGGCCCGGCGATCGACGCGCCGCGGTAGATCGGCCGCAAATACGCCTGCATCAAGCCGCTGCGCCCTTGCGCCTCGTGCACGGTGGCCGTGCCGAGCGCGGCCAGGCGGGCGGCAACCGACGCCGTGAAGGTCGGTTTGGTGGTAACGACGACAGGGTTCATGACAGGCCATCCGTGACTTGGGGGAAGACGCGCTGATAGCCTTCCGCGTAAGTGATCTTTTGATCGGAATTGCGCGAAGCCTGCACGCCGCGCTGCAAGGCGACCCGCGTGTAGTACTCCCAAAGATGCTCCTGCGCGGCCATCAGTTCGAAGGCGCGACGCTTTTGCTCCCAGACTTCGTCGATGCCCAGCAGCACCTGCGGCTTCCAGTTGCATTGCTCCGGCTGGTGCGGCTCGAACAGGAACACCGGCGGGGCGCCCAGCACCGCCTGCTCGGGGTTGTGGCCATGCGCCTGCGCGACGATGCGCGCTTCCTGCGCGAGATGGGCCGCCAGCGGGTGGTCGAAGTTGTATGGGTCTTGCAGCGAGTGAGTCAGCACGAACGACGGGCGCAGCGTGCGGTACAGATCCACCAATTGATACAGCAGTTCGTCGGTCGCGCGCATCGGATAGTCGCCGGCATCGAAAAACACCGCCTCCGCGCCCAGCAACTCGGCCGCGCGCGCGGCTTCGCCGCGCCGGTTCTGCTTGACGTGCTCCAGCGTCATGCCCGGCTGGCGCCACAGCTTGGCCGATTCGCCGCGCTCGCCGAATGACAGACAGGCCACGCAAACGCGCCAGCCACGCTTGGCATACAGGGCGATCGCACCGCCCGCGCGCCACACGAAATCGGCCGAATGCGCGCTGACCACCAGCGCCGTTTTGTTAGTGACTTGCATGCTTGCTCCTCAATGAGATCGATCCGCGCGCCGTCGATACGCTCGGGCGAACGCGCCGGGGTTGTGGGTTGACGGGTCAGCGGCGCGGCGGCACTTCGCCGCGCATCAGCAAGCGCGCGGTGCGCAACAACGCGGCGCGCCTGACCTCGGGCTGGCCGCCGGCGGCGCCGCGCGCGAGCGACAAAGCCACGGAAAATTCGCCGCTCGGATGCTCGACCGAAATCAGCTTGTCGTCGCCCGGCGGCAACTGCGCCACCGCATGCGCGACCGAACCCTCGAGCACGGCCGCGGTGGCCACCGTGACTGCGCCCAGCACGCCGATGGCGGCATGGCAGTCGTGCGGAATGAAAGTGCGGGTGCACAGCGTGCCGCCCTTGACCGGCGGCGCCACCAGGGTGATTTTCGGCACCACCTTGCCGGCCACGTCGCCCAGGTTCATCAGCGGGCCGGCGGCCAGACGCAGCGCGTTCAGGCGTGCCTTGAGCCCGGTGTTCGCGTTCAGGCTCTCGCGCGATTCGTAGCCGGTCAGGCCGAACGCGGCGGACGGCACCACCATCACCGGCATGCCGTTGTCGATGCAGGTCACGGGCACGCCGTCGATGAAGTCCACCACGCGGCCGGTCGGCAGCAGGCTGCCGCACACCGAGCCGGCCGTGTCGAGAAAATTCAGCGTGACCGGCGACGCCGTGCCGGGCACACCGTCGATGCGCGCATCGCCTTCGTAGGCGGGCTCGCCGCCCGGCGTGGCAAAGGTCGACTCGGCGATCATGCCGGTATTGATGGTGCGAATGCGCAGCGTGGTGGCGTCGCCGCGCGCGGCCAGCAGGCCGAACTCCACGGCGGCCGGTCCGGCCGCGGCCAGCATGTTGCCGCAATTGGGGGTGGTGTCGACGCGGGCCTCGCGCACCGCTACCTGGGCAAACAGAAAATCGAGGTCGGCCGCGCCGTCGCTCGAGCGCGCCAGAATGCCGACCTTGCTGGTCAGCGGATCGGCGCCGCCCAGGCCATCGATCTGCCGCGCGTCGGGCGAGCCCATCGCCGCCAGCAGCCAGCGGTCGCGCTCGGCCACGTCGTGCGGCAAATCGCTCGCCAGAAAAAACGGCCCCTTGGATGTCCCGCCTCGCATCAAAAGGCACGGCACGCCACGCGTCATGTCCTGTCTCCCGCCTTGCTATTTATCGATGGGGGCCATTGTGGCAGCGGACATGAGTCGCTACTATTGGCATACGTGACTACCTGATATACCAATTTGATATATCTCAGCCGGCACGCTGGGGCGAGGTTGGAGATGGATTTAAAGCAATTGCAGGCTTTCGTGCACGTGGCCGAGCTGGGCAGCTTCACCCGTGCCGCGACGATTCTGGACACCACGCAGCCGGCCCTGAGCCGGCAGGTGCGGCAACTGGAAGTGGAGTTGCATCAGCATCTGCTGGTGCGCAACGGGCGCGGGGTCGCGCTGACCGAAGCGGGGCAGCGGCTGCTCGCGCACGCCCAGGGCATCCTGCAGCAGGTCGAGCGCGCCACCGACGACCTCGAGAGCCTGCGCGGCACGCCGGGCGGCCAGTTCAATATCGGCCTGACGCCCAGCGTGGCCAAGATCGCCACGGTCGAGATGATTCGACGCTTTCGTGCCAACTTTCCGGCCGCGACCATCACCGTCAACGAGGCGCTCTCGAGCTATCTGGTGGAGTGGCTGATGATGGGCCGCATCGATGCGGCCGTCATGTACGACACGGCCGACACCCCGATGATCGACAAGCGCGGGCTGTTCGCCGAAGAGCTCTTCCTGATCGGCTCCAGCGAGGCCGCCAGGACAGCGACCAGGCGCGCGCCGGGCGCCGTGCGGCTCAAGGACATCGGCCAGTATCCGCTGGTGATCCCGGGGCGCATGCACGCGATCCGGCACATTGTCGAGACGCGGGCCGCGGAGCTGGGCGTCAAGCTATCGATCGCCCTCGAGGTCGACGCGGTGTCGTCGATTCTCGACCTGGTCAGCGAAGGCTACGGCTATGCGGTGCTGCCGCTCAATGCCACCAGCAGCGATCCGCTCAAGCGGCAATTCACCGTCGAGCGCCTCACGCATCCAACGCTGTTCAGCCAACTGGTGGTCGCCACCAGCGCGCTGCACCCGGTCTCGCATCTGGCCAGCCGGGCCATCGCGATGATCGAGCACGACGTGTTGCCGCTATACACGGAGCCGCGGCGGGTCACCTAGCGGGCTGCCGCCAGACTCACGCGGCGCGACGCCAGCTGCGCCGCACCTTCAGAAACACGCGATAACCGGGCTCGAGTATCCACAACACCGGCCGGGTGCCAAGCAGGCGGCCGAGCCACGCCCAGCGCGGCAAGTTCAGCCAAAGCGTCGTGAAAGCCGCCGCGCCGCTGACCAGGCTGCCGTCGGCGCGGCGCAGATGCAGCCGGGCCAGCGCAGCGTCGCGCGTCAGGCCAGGGCCGAGCGCCTCGGCCGGGCAACACGTGACGTCGACCCACCGCACCGCGTCG